>JBMZDT010000047.1:0-9054 GCA_049614505.1 Leucothrix sp. | reverse complement strand
CCTTCTTCATCGACGAAGCCGCCGGGTTGAGCTTTTAAAAGATGCATGGTTTTGCCGTCGAAAAATGATGTTGGCTTTATAGCATAAAGATTAATGCCTTCCGTCAATTAAAAGCAACCGATAGGTATTTCAAAAAGTGTTGATAGGCTGCCTGCTGCTTATTGTCTTGTTATTAGTTATTAACAGGAGTATTTCATGCGCGTAGTCAGTAAATTCATGTCCTTAACGGTACTTATAGCATCGCAGGGTATTGCTGTCGTCAGTGCGCAAATGGATTCATCCGTGACTTTTAAAGGCGAGCCAGTTTCGATTGATGTCGTCAGTAATGATGGCCCTCGCAGTCCACTCATCAAAAGTGTCAATGAGTCCTCGGTTGGATGGGGGAGAGTCACCATCAACGAAGATAAAAAATCGCTGACCTATACGCCAAATGCTGCATACACGGGCTATGACAAATTTTGGTATGTCTTTGAAGATAATATTGGGAATACACACGCAAGTGAGGTTGTTGTCAATGTTGTTGATAAGAAGCCTTGGCCAGATGCAAAGAGCGACACCGTAAAGGCGGGTTACAATGATGTTATTAGTGTTCCTGTGTTAGCGAATGACGTAGGTGTTGAACTAAAAGTGGTTAGTGTCAATGAGGGCTCCCTGAATCAAGGCAAAGTATACATTGATGAAAAAGGCGTTGTGAAATACCAGCAGCTGGGTGAGCCAAGAGGTAATCAAACCGATAGCTTTTGGTATGTTTTTGAAGATAAATGGGGCCGTAAGAATGCGGCTAAAGTTACGGTCTATTTATCCGAAGCAGGCAGTGAGGCTTGGCCAACAGCAACACCAGATCAAGCAATATCTGAGAATGGTCTTCGGGTATTTATTCCAGTTTTGGCTAATGACACGGGTGATGAACTGACGCTTAAAAGTACCAATGATTGGACTCAAAATGGCGGCAGAACGGTTATTATCAATGATCAAATACGCTATTCACCGCCTAAAGATTTTGAGGGGACAGATGCTTTTTGGTATGTATTTGAGGATGCTCAAGGCAGAGCGAATAGTGCCAAAGTGGAAGTGGAGGTTACTAAAAATACAAGGCTTTCAGTTGTCGGGTACTGCGGAAAAACTTATGAAACAGATGGTTCGCCTGAAAATACAGCTGTCACAGAGTTGTCAGCATTGCCAGCGGGCCCCAACTATCTTTCTCTTAAATTCAGTTATTTATTCCCTCCAGTACTCACGGTGGATGGCCGGTCATATTCTAAGGGGCTCAGTCAAAGCTTAACGATGGAGGTGAAAGGTGTCAAAACCACCATAGCAACCGCAGGCTTTGCTGAATTCCTACGTCCTGTTGGTGCTTACAATAAGCATTTTTATTACACTAAGAATAGCCGACTGTTTGCTCATGATGGTGGGATTACAGTCAAACTCACTAAGTTTATAGAAGACAAAGCGCGTCTATCAGAAGAAGAGGCTGAGTATAATACAGTCGCTGAAGCATACGGAAATGTGCTGTACCTAAAAACAACGGCTAATACATTCCCTTATGGGAAAGAGACCTACTGGCGAGTCAGCGATGGACTGGATCTAAAGCCAGTGTTCCTAGGTTTTAGGTCATTTAGATATGACCGGCCAAACCGTATATGGCGAGCTGTGATTGACAAAGCTTATTTCAACGGCCTAGATTACACGGCAAATAAAGTGACGGCTGGACAGGGAACACCTCCTCCTACGCAAAGCTTTGAAATAATTCAGCAGGATGGTAATAAACGACTCATCACTATAGCGGGCTCTTTTCAACGGTTCTTTGAGCACAACGACCGCTTTTTTGTAATGACCAAAGCGTATGATGACAGAGTCAATGGGCAGAGTACTCGGAAAGACGGCAAGCTGTATGTGATTGATAGTGACGATAGCTTTGTTGAACTGGCGGCCTGTACTAGTGGTGTCGACTAACTTTAAATAGGCCCTTTGTAGCAAGAAAGGCTGTGATATTCACTCCCGCTCTTTTAACATAGTCAGTTAAATAGATTATTACCATTGCATTCACCGAATTCAGGATGAACACCAATTAAATGGCATATAATCAGTAGATAAAAACAGGCGTTACCGCCGGGCCATAATTAGCCAAACTCGGCGGTAACAGTATTAATAACTCACTCCAAGAGCTGAGGAAAGACTATGAGTAAATTTCGTGCCGGCGTGTTATACGGCCAAGAATTAATGGATTTATACGCGGACGCCAAGCAAAACGGCTACGCAATGCCCGGCGTAAACGCAGTGGGAACCAGCACTGTCAATGCCATTATGGAAGCGGCGGCGAAGGTAGAGTCCCCCGTTATCGTGCAGCTTTCATTTGGTGGTGGTCACTTCTATGCGGGTAAGAGCCTGAAAAATGACACCTTACAAGCGTCAGCTGCGGGTTGTATCTCAGCAGCGATGCACGTGCATGCGGTCGCTGAAATGTATGGGGTGCCGGTGGTGCTTCACACAGACCACTGTTCACTAGAAAACATTAGCTGGATTGATCATCTGTTAGATTTTCAAGAAGACTACTACAAGAAAAATGGCAAACCGCTATTTAGCTCACACATGCTAGATCTCTCAGAAGAAACCATCGAAGAAAATCTTGAGATCTGTGAGAAATACCTGACTCGTATGAATAATATCGAGATTGGCTTAGAGATTGAGCTGGGTATTACCGGAGGTGAAGAAGACGGTGTTGACAATTCAGATGTGGATGTCAGCAAGCTTTACACGCACCCAACTGAGGTCTACTACGCTTATGAGAAGCTCAGCAAAATCAGTAATAATTTCTCAATTGCGGCAGCCTTCGGCAATGTTCACGGTGTGTATAAACCTGGCAATGTGAAGCTGTCCGTAGAAATTTTGGAAAACTCGCAGCGTTATGTTGAAGAGCAAATTGGTGCGACAGGTCAGAAGCCTGTTAGTTTTGTATTCCACGGCGGCTCAGGCTCTTCGCCAGAAGATATCGCTAAGTCAATCGAGTATGGCGTGATCAAGATGAATCTTGATACCGATATGCAGTGGGCGTTTAATGCCGGTGTGCGTGACTACTACGCGGAGTTTGGTGATTACGTTCAGACACAGATTGGTAATCCTGATGGTGACGATTTGCCCAACAAAAAATACTACGACCCACGTAAAGTATTGCGAGCGGGTGAAGAGCGCTTCGTCGAGCGTTTACAGGAGTCGTTTGCTGATTTGAATTGTATCGGGCGTAATAAGTAGCTCTCACCATAACTTAAGTGGAAACTGCCATGCGCAATGCCGTTGCTGCGATCTTTACGTGCAAAGATGACGTGTTTAGCATTACTCGACAGACTTACCTACGAGCCTTTCCTGGCTACACTGCGTTTCCAGGAGGGAAGGTTGATGAGGGCGATGAGCAATTTGCGATTCATCACTCGCTAACTGCGGCGTTTCCAGCGGTAGAGATCGGGGCTTTGGTGCGCGAGGTAGCGGAGGAGCTGACGTTTGATCTGCCCGCAGCCTTTGCAGAGGGTAAGGTATTGCGCATTAGCAAGTTCGGAACTGCCGTTACCCCCGCGACTCAGGCGATTCGGTTTAATGCTCATTTTTATAAAATCGAGCTATCAGAGAAACCATCGTTTTCGCTTGATGCTGGTGAGATTCATGATGCGGCGTGGATGCCATCGCGTGCTTTCTGGGAAAAGTATGCAAGTGGTGAGGCGTTGATGGTCAAGCCGACGATGTTAACCGCGTCGGCGCTCGCCAAAGATATTAGCGTAGAGTCTATCCATCCTTTTAGTGAGGAGCCGGAAACCAGCACGATCCCTATGTTAGAGCATATTTGTGGCCTGCATCATATTGCAGTGCCGTCTAATACCCTGCCGCCTGCAACGACAACTAATTCGCTGTTAGTGGGTGATGATGGTTCGCCGCGGATATTGACAGACCCATCACCAGCCACACCTGCTGTGTTGCAGCAGCTTATTAATACCTTAAAAACGTGTCCGCCTGATGCCATTTTACTGACGCATCATCACCCTGATCATCATGAGCGTGCGCCTGAGTTAGCGCGCCATTATGGTATTCCAATCCTTTGCACCCGTATTACTGAAAGGCGATTGAATGAGCGCTGGGGGCAGGACTATCTTGCGGGGATTACGCTTAAAACGATTCGCCAAGACGAGGTGATGACGCAGTGGCTAGGTCATGATGTGATCTGTCATGAGCTGCCAGGACATGATGATGGTATGGTCGGTTTGGCGGCGGCTAACCTTGCGTGGTTTTATGTGGCGGATCTTGTTGAGGCAGGCACGACGGTTGTGATTCCCGAAGGGGAGGGTGATATGGCGATATATTTTGAGAGTTTACAGCGCGTGATTGCGATGAACCCTCGGGTCGTGATTCCCTCACATGGTTTGCCTAGTGGCAGTACGCATTTATTGGAAAAAACACTAAAACATCGGCAAGCCCGCGAGCAGCAAATCAATGAAGCCTTTGAGGCGGGTCTACGTGACAGTGAGCTAACCGAGGCACTGTATCCTGAGTTAAACCCCGTTCTCATTCCCTATGCTGAGCAGAATATCCGTCAGCATCTACGTAAACTTGGGCATTTGCCTGTGTGAAATGCCCGCTTAGCAAGCCTCAACAGGGGTGAGTAGTGGCTGCTCATTTTCTTCAAACCAACATTCATCACAGTTATTACCTTTGCCTGCACGGTCGACACAAATAAACCGCATGGCTGCAAAGGGTGTCAACAAAACATGGTGCCAAGTACCACAGTGGTAGTTGATGCCTTGTCTGCCATTAGTAATAAAGGCGCGCATTTTTGTTAGGTCAACGGTGTCCGTTGGCGGTGCAACGACGACTAAAAAAGGCGTTTCATCAAGCGGGATAAATGCTTGGCTCCCTTGCGGATGACGCTCAACAAACGTCACTGACTTTGGCATTTCAAAGAGTTTCGCTTCGATGACACTGATAATCCCTTTGGCCTCTTCACCCCTGACATCTACCTCAGCAACGGCATGAAAGCGTTCTGCCATGCCAGCATTCATCGGCACGGCGTCGCGTCCTTCTGACTCAATGACATCGCCATAAGCCGCAAAGCCTTCTCGCGTTAGTGGTTCAATGTGTAATGTGATTTGTGACATGTTAATGCGCTCGTAAAATTAATATTAAGCATTAAGTAATCAGCCCTATAGCCTTATTTATGAGCCAGTTTTGGGTGTTTGGCCCAGTTGAAATGGCTTGTTTGGGTACAGATAATAATATTTGCTTATGACATGATTATAGCGTGTCAAGTTCTAACTAGACTAGTGGTTATTGTCTAGGTGAATCAACAGCATGGGGATGAGATTAAGGGTTTTGGATGTTGATTGTGTGGTCATAACAAGGAATTGGGCCTGCCCCCAGATTTTAATGAAGATGGTTGCAAATTATTGACAGGATTGGGATTACAAATACCAAGTTTTAATGTATTTTATCACGATTGCCTTATTTTGCTTACGTGAGCAGATATTGCTTAATTATTATTGTAGTTATTCTACTCAACTTGAATTCACGTGAATGAAGTGGTGTACACCTTAATGTGGCACGCTTGTTTGACGGAAGGAGAGAGGTTTCTGGGGAATCATTAGATGAGCCAAAGTACAACACGGTCCGGTAGCACTCGTAAAAAGCGTTCACCAAATACACCGCCCACTGGCCCCGCACGCTTTCTAGACGGTAAGGCCAATATTACGATTGCCGATCATGTCTATTATCAACTCCACAAAAGCATTGTAAGTTTGGAGCTAAAGCCAGGTTCGCCTATTTCTGAGCAAGAGATTGCTAAGGCAGAAGGGGTGAGTCGTACCCCCGTTCGCGAAGCCATTTTACGCTTGTCGAAGGAATGTCTTGTTGAAGTGGTTCCAAAGTCAGGCACATATGTTGGGCGTATCCCTTTGGCCTCGCTATCTGAAGCGCTGATTGCTAAAAGTGCGCTAGAGCAGGTGATGATTCAAGCGGCCTCAGAGCGTGTCACGCCTAGTCAGATTATGAAGCTTAAGGCCTCGTTAGAAGAGCAGCGTGAAGCGGCAAATGATAATAACTATGACTACTTTCACCAAGCGAGTGCTGCGTTTCATGAGCTGATTGCGCGTACTGCGAACTATCCCAGCATTTGGGCTATGATCAAGCAGCTAAAAGTACAGATTGATCGTACGAGGCGTTTGGTACTGCAAGATGAGGGTGTCATGGTCATGGTATTGGAGGAGCATGGCTTGGTAGTCGAGGCCATTGAGAAAAAAGACGCCACCATTGCTGCCAGCTGTATGCAGGCACACATGGATCAGGTTGAGCGAAGTACGCTCGAAGAATGGAAAAAATCCCCTGAATACTTTATTCAGGAATAAGCGAAACAGAAACCGTAAAACTTTGATACTCTTAACCTCGAACACTTACATAAATGTTGGAGGAAGACATGAAAAAGAATCTTACAGCCCTGCTAGTGGGTGCTGCACTGACCGTTTCTGTTAGCGCTGCAAATGCTGAGAGTAAAGACTATGTACTGAATACGGCCTCTACGGGGGGAACGTATCACCCTGTTGGCACAGCCATTTCAACCCTGTCAAAAGTTAAACTACTCCCTAAAAAGAAATTCAGCCTGACCGCCGTTAACTCAGCGGGTTCTGGTGCTAACGTTCAAGCAATGAGTGCAGGAACGGCTGATTTTGCGATTCTGCAGGGGCTTTATGGCTCTTATGCCGCCACTGGAACAGGTCCGGTGACTGCCAAGCAAGAGAACATGCGCTCTGTCACCATGCTTTGGCAAAATGTTGAGCAGTTTATTGTCCCTAACGCGCTAGCAAAGACAGGCACCATGACTGACATGCTTGAGCTGAAAGGCAAAACGGTTGGTTTAGGAAAGCAAAACTCAGGAACACTTGGATCTAACAAGGTATTACTGGCGGGCCTTGGCTTAGACATCGAAAAAGACTTCACACTCATGCACGCAGGTTACGGCCCAACAGCCGATGCCCTAGCGAACGGTCAGTCAATGGGAGCAGGTATTCCATCAGGCCCACCAACAGGTGCGATTACTAAGTTGATGGCTGCTAACCAAGGTAAGTTCACTATTCTAGATGTGACGGCTGAGCAAGCAGAAAAGATGAACAGTGGCCGTAACTTATGGACGCCTTACACCATTGCTGCGGGGACTTATCCGGGGCAAGAAAAGGATATCAACACCATCGCGCAGCCTAATTTCTTAGCGGTTAATGCGGATGTGGATGAAGAGCATGTGTACTTACTAACAAAGACCATTTACGAGAACCTTCCATTCTTGCAAGCGATTCACAAAGCGACCAAAGCGATGGATGTGAAGAAAGCGATGGACGGTTTGCCGGTACCTCTTCACCCTGGAGCTGCGCGTTATTACAAAGAAGTTGGCATGGAAATTCCAGAGCGCTTAATGGCTAAGTAATTACCAAGCGATGGTTGATGAGAGGCGGTTGCTCCACAGTGTTGTGGCACCGCCTCTCTTGTTTTTAAATGCTCCTTCCTGATTTGATCAGCACGGGTAGATCCCATGACTAAAGACACAAGCGATAGTGACCTATTGGCTAGCCACAATATGCGTGATGAATGGTTGGTGCTAGAGGGGAAAAGTAAGACGCCATTGCAATGGGTTATTGCGGTATTTGCGATTGCTTTTGGTAGCTGGCACATACTCACCAACCTGTATCTCAATGAGCCGGGCTTGTGGCAAAACGCCATTCATTTTGCGGGCTTTGCGTTTTTGGCGTCAACAGTTTACAGCGCATTTGGTCGTCATACCGACAAACCATGGGCCATCAAGCTCGATATGATTTACGGTTTGCTGGTTGCCGCAACGGCACTTTGGGTGGCCTCCTCAGAGTCTAGAATCTATGAAACAACGCTCGCGGTCACGGGGCAGGCTTGGCAGTTTACAATGATCGATTGGGCAGCGGGTGGCTTGCTGCTATTTGCGGCATTGGATTTGTCTCGGCGCGTCTCAGGCTGGGTCATTCCAATCTTGATTGTCATTTCGTTGGCCTATATCACTTTTATGGGAGAGCATTTATCGGGCGTATTTCGTACCGCGAGCCTACCCATTAATGATGTGATGTTTCGAACGCTATTTAATGATGAAGGCCTATTTGGGATTCTGGCGACCATTTCATCCACGAATATCACCTTGTTTATGATTTTTGGTGGCTTTTTAGTGGTATCTGGTGCCAGTGATTTCGTTATTGAAATATCAAAGCTGGTGGCCGGTCGCATTCGCGGTGGGGCAGCATTCGTCGCGGTACTCTCTTCAGCGCTGACAGGCACCATCAGTGGGTCAGCCATTGCCAACACCGCGTCAACAGGCGTTATAACGATTCCTTTGATGAAATCGAATGGCTTTCGTGGAAAGTTTGCAGGCGGGGTGGAGGCGGCAGCGTCTACAGGCGGCCAGCTAATGCCACCGATTATGGGGGCAGGGGCTTTTGTCATGGCAAGCTATACGTCCATCCCTTATTCAACGATTGTGGCGGTTTCAATTGTTCCCGCAATTTTGTATTTCTTGTCAGTAGCTTTTATCGTGCGCATTGAAGCGGTTAAATACAATGTGGGGGACGATCAGGATTTAACCGTCAATAAAGGCAAAATCCTATCAGGCGGCATGACCTTTGTAATCCCATTGACGGTGATGATTTATTTATTGATGAGTGGGGTGACGCCGAGTTATGCCGCTTCATGGGCCATTGCAACGCTAATCGTTGTGTCTTGGTTCATGGCGTTTATTGCGAAAGTCAGTCGGCAAAAAGACTTTGCCCCTGTGTTTATGGGCCCAGCAAAGATTTCTGAGGCACTGATGTTTGGTATGCGGGCATCAATTCTAACGGGTATTTTATTGGTCGCTATTGGGGTGATGAACAATGCTATTGTGACCTCTGGTATTGGAAATGCCTTCTCTCTCATGATTGCGCAATGGTCGCAAGGCTCGATTGTTATTGCGATTTTGTTGATTGGTTTGGCCTCTTTAGTGCTTGGAATGGGGCTGCCAGTAACCGCTGCTTA
>JBMZDT010000046.1:0-9219 GCA_049614505.1 Leucothrix sp. | reverse complement strand
ATCATGCCATGCGTTAATGAAAAATCTTTATTTTCTAACCGCTTGAGATAACGCAGCATCTCTGTTTCGGAATGGTGAGAATTGAATACAGGGTGTGTAAGGTAGTCAGTATTTCGTTGATAATTCTCAGGAATTACCGTGCTCTCAAGGCAACTAGCATCCAAATCCTCTATATTCAAACCATGCGAATCACCCAACAGCACATCTAATAGTTTGGTGATGTCGTCACGCGTTTTGCGCTCATCAAAGCTCAAGCAAATCTTGTCATCGTCTAGTTGGCGAAGGTTGATTCCAGCGGCTAAGGCTCGCTGGTAAATATCTTCGCTGTCATCGCCAAAGTTAACCGTTAAGGTATCAAACCAAGTCTGGTTGTCTAACGTAACGCCTCGTTGCTTTAACGCTTCCGCAACCAAACTCGTCATGCGATGAATCCGCTGAGCAATCTGCTTCAATCGCGCTGGCCCATGATACACCGCGTAAAGCCCAGCCATATTGGCAAGCAAGGCTTGAGCCGTACAAATATTGGATGTCGCCTTATCACGACGGATATGTTGCTCACGCGTTTGCAGCGCCATACGCAGTGCGGTATCGCCTTTTTTATCTACCGAGACACCAATCAAACGCCCTGGCATCGTACGCTTAAATTTATCGCGCACCGCAAAGAAAGCTGCATGAGGCCCACCAAACCCCATGGGCACACCAAAGCGCTGTGCTGAGCCGAACACAACATCTGCACCCATCTCACCAGGCGCTTTTAATAACAACAAACTCATCAAGTCAGCGCCGACACAAACCAAGGCTTTCTGTTCGTGTGCTTGCGTAATGATTGACTCGATATCGTTAATTGCACCCGTGGTATCTGGGTACTGCACCATCACACCAAACACCTCGTTCTCAGCGAGTTCCGATGCCGCATCCCCAATCACTAACTCATAGCCAAAATAGTGCGCACGTGTTTTTAATACATCCAATGTTTGTGGATGCACTAGCTGATCGACAAAAAACTTATCGCTCTTGATACGGTTTGAACGTTTACACAGTGCCATGGCCTCAGCGGCAGCCGTTGCTTCATCCAACAATGAAGCATTGGCGATATCCATGCCGGTCAAATCCGTCACCATTTGCTGATAATTCAGCAAGGCTTCCAAACGTCCCTGAGAAATCTCAGGCTGATATGGCGTATAAGCAGTATACCAACCCGGATTTTCAAGCACATTGCGTAGGATGACTGGCGGCACAATAGTGTCGTAGTACCCCATCCCAATGTAGGATGTTGCCACCGTATTTTGCTCAGCAAGTGCTTTTAAGTAGCTTAAGGATTCCTGCTCCGTACACGCATCACTCAACGCTAACGGCTCATCGAGCAATATCTTAGCAGGGACTGTTTGGCGCACCAACTCATCTACACTGTCAGCGCCAATGGTGTCCAACATCCTATTAATCTCAGACTCATCGGGCCCATTATGCCGGGTAATGAAATCATCTCGCTGCTCGAGTGTCGTTAATGTTTGTGATACTAATTTGTTCATGATTAGGCTATCCCTAAAAATTATTGCTTATGCGTCTAAAGTGGCGGAGTAACCGTCAGCATCCATCAATGCTGCGATTTGCTCAGGCTGTTCTGGCTTCATACGAAATAACCAACCATTACCAAAAGCATCGGTATTCACCTGCTCTGGCTCATCCTCCAACGATTCATTGACTGCAATGATTTCACCAGAAATTGGCGCATAAACATCTGACGCCGCTTTAACTGATTCAACCACAGCACACTGATCACCCGCAGCTAATACAGACCCCTCTTCTGGCAGCTCAACAAACACCAAATCACCCAATAGTTCCTGCGCGTTATCGGTGATGCCAACGGTCACCGTGCCATCATCGTTACTCTGTACCCATTCATGTGATTGTGTGTATTTTAGTGCTGCTGGTAAGTTACTCATGTGTTATCTCCAATTAGAAAAATGTTTATGATTCAAGCATTGACTGGCCATTTCGAACAAACACAGGCTTGACCACTTGTGCTGTCAGTCGCCTGCCCCGTATGTCAACTTCGCAATGTGTACCAATCTCTTTAGGCACGCGCGCTAAGGCGATAGATTGACCTAGGGTGGGTGAGAATGTGCCGCTGGTAATTTCGCCCTCTCCAGCGTCACAATAAATTTTTTGATGCCCTCTTAATACGCCTTTATCCAACAGCACCAAGCCAACAAACGTTTGCTCAACGCCTGCATCGCGCTCTGCTTGAATGGCATACCGACCAATAAAATTGCGCTCTTCAGGCTCCCAAGCAATTGTCCAATTCAAGCCAGATGTCAACGGTGACGTGGTATCATCCATATCTGAGCCATACAGGTTCATGCCAGCTTCCAAGCGTAAGGTATCCCGCGCGCCCAAACCAACCGGTGTCACACCCGCATCTAGTAAACGATCCCATACTGAAATAATGTGCTCATTGGGGATCATCATTTCATAACCTGCTTCACCGGTATAGCCTGTGCGTGCAACAAACAAATCCCCCACATCAACGCCATAGAAAACGCCCAAGCCTGCTAGGGTATTTTGCTCAGTTTCTGAAAATAGCGTCTGAACCGTTTGGATTGCCTCAGGGCCTTGAACGGCTAAAATAGATAGGTCATCACGCACCGCAAGATTCACGGAATAATCAACATTTTGTTGCTCAAGCCACGCCAAATCCTTATCGCGCGTGCCTGCATTCACTACAAGGCGGTAAAAACCGTCACCCAAGTAATAAACAATCAGATCATCAACAATGCCACCATCAGGATTAAGCATCGTGCTGTATAAGGCTTTACCAGGCTTTGTCAGCTTGGCCACATCGTTTGCCAATAAATGCTGTAAAAAGGCTTTTGAATTATCCCCGGTAATATCCACAACCACCATGTGGGATACATCAAAAACACCCGCCGCTTGCCTAACTTGGTGATGCTCTTGGACTTGCGACCCGTAATGAATAGGCATTTCCCATCCAGCAAAATCGACAATTTTTGCGCCCGCTTGAACGTGGCGTTCGTAAAGTGCTGTACGTTGTGGCATTGATATCAGTCTCCATTAAAAAAGGCGGCAGATGAAAATCATCTGCCGCCCCTCTGTCCTGATACCTGAGATATTCCCCGTTGATCAACGAGTTGAACCCTTCGGTAGGTGTCAATGTGTTAACACCGTTCTCCAGAGCTAGCACAAACTACAGTCTTATTTACCTGAGCGTTTCCGGGCGGATTTGCGTCTTCGGCGACCAGTCTATGCTGGCACTCTCCTGTAACCTGTCTTGCTAATAGCGTAAGTATACCTATGCTTTAAATTAATTTAAACTTATTCACAGAATTATTGGTTAAATACTGATTTCGGCTTAGACGCATCCAGCATACCTAACAATCGATCTGCTGGTACGTACCCTGGGATTAACTGACCTGACTCCGTTAGCAATGCAGGTGTTCCATTAACGCCTAGCCGTTGACCCAACTCATACTGTTCTTTAACCGGGTTTTTACACGTTTTAGGCGTTACAGATTGTCGTGCTTTTGATTTAGTCATGGCATCTTGCTGGTCTTCTGCACACCACACACTAACAATTTTTTTGTAAGAAGGTGAGCCAATTCCCGCTCTTGGAAATGCTAAATATTCAACGGTAATGCCTTTGTCATTAATCTGCTCCATCTCACGATGCAGCTTGGCACAGTAACCACAATCAATATCCGTGAATACTCGTAACACATGCTTTTCATCTTTCGCTTTAAAAGTCACAGGCGTGGTTGCCAACTCATCGACAATTTTTTTCCGGACACCACGTTGCGCCACTTCAGACAAATTTTCACGCGTCTTCATATTCAATAAATCACCGCTAATAAAGTACTGACCGTCAGCACTTAAATAGACAATCTCTGTACCATACATGACTTGGAAAAGCCCTGGGATCTGACTTTCAGCCACCGAATCCGGTGCCGCCTTGAAAGTTTTAAACAAGATATCACTCAATTTCTTGGTGGTTGCTTCAGGGTCATTGTTAACATCATCAGCCTGTGCTGTGCTGCCTACCATTAGGCTAAGTCCCAGAGCCGCAGCCCAACATAATTTTTTGATCATTGTATTTTTAACCGTTGTTTTTTCGTACATTAATAACTATACGCTGTCAGCACGCTGAATGGATGCCCTACCCTCTGGGGTGATGTTTCCGATGGACTTCCTGCAAGCGTGCCTGCGCTATGTGTGTATAAATTTGGGTAGTTGATAGATCACTATGACCCAATAACATTTGTAAGACCCTTAGATCAGCACCGTGGTTCAATAGGTGTGTCGCAAACGCGTGACGCAGCGTATGCGGTGAAAGCTTCTGTGTAATACCTGCTTGTTCAGCATAGCGTTTTATCAAATACCAGAAGCTTTGTCGTGTCATCCCGGAACCGCGTCGTGTCACAAACACAGCATCACACACACCATTGCCTCGCATTAAATCAGCTCGAGCAATCGTAAGATACTGCGAGATCCAATCAACCGCAATATCACCCAATGGCACCATGCGTTCTTTGTTTCCCTTACCCATAATTCTCACGACGCCCACCTGCAAATTCACCTGCGACAGCTCTAAAGACACTAATTCAGTTACCCGCAGACCCGCAGCGTACAGTAGCTCCAACATCGCCCGATCACGCAACCCAAGCGCTTGGTCGATGTCCGGTGCCTCAAGTAGAGCATCTACCTGGGATTCTGATAAAGAAGCAGGTAACAGTCGACCTATGCGTGGGGCATCAATCAATGCAGACGGGTCTTCATCCATTCTCCCCTGTCGTAGTTGGAATCGGTAAAACCGCCTCAAACTCGACAACACGCGCGCCATGCTACTACTCTTTGCCCCCATTTTTCCACGATAGGCTAAATACTGTTGCAGTGTCACTGCGTCAGCATCAAGCAAGCTTGCCTGTTTGTCTTGGGCCAGCCAATTGCCCCATGCTTTTAAATCCCTCCCATAAGCGGCTAAGGTATTTTGGCTTAGCCCACGCTCAGACCATAATGCGTCTAGAAAATCGTCAATGAGCAACTGCATATCCATTGTTGCCAACAATACCTACTGCGCGCCAGCAACAATCGCTTCGCTCGCATCGGCTGTTGCAATTGGTTTACCTTTTATTTCACCTTCTGCATAAAAGTTTACTTTTTTAATGCTTGGAAAAACGTCATTAAAGGTAATTTGTATTAGCTCAACCTGGTCACAGGAAAAGGTATAATCAAGAAAAAAGTCGCTATGCCCGTCCTTATCCCCCACCGCGTGAACATCTTTAGCATCAATTGAGATTGCCTCTGCAGGATCATCGTGCTCGTGATAATCCAACATATCTGAATACATATTTGCGCTGAAAGGCTTACACGCATCAGCAGGCTTAAATTTAAACAAATTAGGCAGCGCTTCTTCTTTATAAAGCTTCTTATACTGCTGGGTGATCATCGCTTTTTTCTTATCTGTTTTAGGTGAGTCCTCAAAACCTAATAAGTCGACTGAAGCCATCACCATTTTAAAAATTAAATAATCCCCCTCGTCAATAATAGCCACTTCCAAACTACCATGCTCGTGAGGCCCCTGCAGTGGCCCAGCCATAGCAGATGAAGTTAATACCATTGCCGCAAGCAGTATTGCTCGTTTCATCGATCGCATCCCATTGATTAAAATTTTCGTAATGTTTTCTGGGCAAGCTGCGGTAATGCCTTAGATCTATTATCATTAGGCGGCTTACCGTCGCGCCATTCATCTGAGGAACCTTACCATGTCACCGTTTCTGAAAACAGCCATTGAAGCAGCAAAAGCTGCGCAACAAGTCATCGAAAAATACTACACGGATGGATTTGAGGTTCAGATAAAACCAGACCAAAGCCCTGTCACGATTGCCGACATTGAAACAGAAGAAACCATCAAAGCAATCATTCTATCCGCTTTTCCTGAGCATGGTTTTTTTGGTGAAGAAACGGGCAAGGTCAATGAAAACGCGGAATATAACTGGCTCATCGATCCTATTGATGGCACTAAAAGCTTTGTTAGGGGTTATCCGTTTTTCTCCACACAAATTGCCTTAATGCAAGGTAGCGAGCTAATAGTTGGCGTCTCTAATGCACCGGGCTTTAAAGAAATGGCCTATGCGGAAAAAGGAAAAGGTGCGTGGCTTAACGGGGAAAAAATTGAAGTGGGGGACATTGCTGACTTAAACAAAGCAACGTTATCGCTTGGCAACATTGCAACCATTGCAGCAACACCACAATGGCAAACAGTCGGTGAACTGGTTCAAGCTGTCCACCGCATTCGTGGCTATGGTGACTTTTACCATTACCATTTATTAGCCAGTGGTAAAATTGATATTGTCATCGAGTCAGATGTCAATATTCTGGACATCGCCGCACTGTCTGTCATTGTCAATGAAGCGGGCGGCTTTTTTACCGATCTTTCTGGAAACGCGCTAACCTTAGAGACCAGCAGCGTACTCGCTACCAATCTCGCTAGCACACACGAACAACTCTTGAGTCGCCTCAATTATCAATAAACGCTTAGCTTGCCTCTGTAGAGCTACTGGCTTTCTTGTCAGTGGCTTTTTCTGTTTTAGCCGCGGATTTGTCCGTATTTTTTGTTTTATCAGGCCCACCATCGGTTAAATTTTTCTTATCCCCACTCTTAAAGTCCGTTTCATACCAACCTCCACCGCTTAAACGGAAGCCTGCTGCTGTCACTTTTTTCTTCAATGCAGGCTTATGACAGCTTGGGCATATTGATAAAGGGTCATCGCTGACTTTTTGAATGACCTCTTCTATGTGCTCGCATTCCACACATTGATATTCATAAATCGGCATACTTTCACACTCCAAAATTAACGGTAGAGCCCATTAGGCAGATAGTTGCGAAGCATAGACTTTCAAGTCATCCGACGCAATAAAATCAACTCATCCACCTAGCTACATCAACAGTAACACACGCATTTCACACGGAGTCATTGCATATTTTTCTAACGACAAATGTGATGCACTGACCACACAAATGTTTTTCAGTACCGTCTACTGGTAAATGCGTTCCAAATTAACCCCCGCTGAATTAAATATACCCCATTACAACTAGCCCCAATATTCAACGAGGATAGACAATGGAAAAAGTGTCGGCTCAATGGAAGAGCTCTACTGTAGACCTTGGTAGCAACACGCTAAAGCGCACCATGGATCTGATTGGCTCTTCACTGCTAATAATAATACTGTCTCCGATACTGGTTATTATAGCGTTTCTGATTCGCCGTGATGGCGGGTCATCATTCTATGCCCAAGAGCGTGTCGGGTATGGTGGTAAAATATTTAAATGCCTTAAGTTTCGCAGCATGGTCGTTAACTCAAAGCAGCGCCTTGAAGAAGTGCTAGCCAGCAGCGCAGACGCGCGTGCTGAGTGGGAAAAAGACTTCAAACTTAAAAATGATCCAAGAATTACACCTATTGGCAATTTCTTGCGTAAAACCAGTCTGGATGAACTCCCACAACTCTTTAATGTATTGCGAGGAGAAATGAGTTTAGTTGGCCCGCGCCCGGTCGTAGAAGATGAATTACGACGCTATGGGCCGTTAACTGGCAAATACCTTTCAACGCGACCAGGCATGACAGGTTTGTGGCAAGTCAGTGGTCGTAATGATACGACTTACAGAGAACGTATTAGTTTGGATTGCTATTATGTCGATAATTGGAAGTTACATACCGATTTCTTCTTATTGATCAAAACCCTCACCGTTGTATTTCACGGTAGAGGGGCTTACTAAATGATTGTTTCAGCTAACAGGGAACACTAGATACCCAAAAAGCTCAACAAACATTGACAAACCAAGGCCCTGTATTCACAACACAGGGCCTTTTTAATTGGCTTTCTGTTACGATACGCCGTATGAAAAATATACTCATTACAGGCTGTTCGAGCGGCATCGGCTATTGCACGGCCAAAGGGTTAAAAGCACGTGGATATCGGGTCATTGCCTCTGCCAGAAAGCCAAAGGATGTCAGCCGTTTACAAGACGAAGGTTTTGATGCACTGCAATTAGATGTTGCCGACTCCGATAGCATTCAACATGCCGTCGCTGATCTCAAATCATTATGTGGTGATGCGCTTTATGCAATATTTCACAATGGTGCTTATGGCCAAACAGGTGCCGTAGAAGATCTGAATCGAAGCACCTTAGAAAAACAGTTTGCAACCAATGTGTTTGGCTGGATTGAGCTCAGCAATGCCTTAATCCCGCTGCTACGACAACAGCCATCTGCACGCATTATTTTTAATAGCTCAGTGCTGGGTTTAATTAGCCTCCCCTATCGTGGCGCTTACAATGCAAGCAAATACGCAATCGAAGGCTTTGCCGATACGTTGCGACTGGAACTCCACTCCAGCAATATCGCTATCAGTTTAATAGAGCCGGGCCCTATTGAAAGTCTGTTTCGCCAAAATGCCCTAGCTGCGCTAAAGGCCAATATCGATATTGACGGCAGCGTTCATAAAGACAAATACCAAAAGCAAATCAAACGTATGGAAAAAATTGGCCCTGCGGCGCCATTTACACTGCCCGCTGAAGCAGTGTTAACCAAAGTGGTTCACGCACTAGAAAGTCGCAATCCAAAACCTCGTTATTACGTCACATTCCCTACTTACCTATTTGGTACCTTACGTCGCATATTGCCGACACGCGCTTTAGATGCCATCCTTCGCTACGTTTCAAAATCAGAAATGCAATAACATGAGTTTCTTACGACACATCCAACAATGCAATCAGTATGATGAAAAGCAGTTCATCCCTTTCTTTATTGATGATCAATGCTATGGTTTGACCCGAAAAGATCACGCCGATCACTTAGCCCGCTGGCCGGAGGTGTTTCAGCATACAAATGAGACATTACATCTACATCCCGCGCTCAATAGCCCTAGTGCTCGGACGGCAGCTGTGGAGCCTGTGATGAGATCGTTGTTCGATGCTGGCATTATCGACTCTTGGGTTGGCGAGCAATATAGTATCAGCACAGAATTTAATGGGCCGCCAATGATGCTACTAGAGCGCGCTGCCGTTGCTTTTCTGGGCGTTCAGGGCTATGGCATCCATCTCAACGGCTTGGTACGTAAACCAGAGGGTATTTTTGTCTGGGTTGCGGTTCGCTCCAGAAGCAAACCATTCTGGCCTGGGCAACTTGATCAAATGGTTGCAGGCG
>JBMZDT010000045.1:0-9334 GCA_049614505.1 Leucothrix sp. | reverse complement strand
AAGACAACGATTCTTGAAATCATGTGTACTCGCGAACTGGGCGACCCGTTCCGTAAAGACGCGCTTTCTACTCCAGTACGTCACCTGGAAAAGTACAAAGACTACGTTTAATGTGTACTAGGTCAGGTTAGCTTACTAATCTGATTTGATAAGGCACGTCAGCTTCTGGCGTGCCTTTTGTTACTGCGCACTACTCACGGTTTGTCTATAATGAGTCCGCAAATTTGCATCATTCGTATGACTAAAGAATGTAAAAATATAAGGGGTTTATTTTGAGTGTACGCAATATCTTTGTGATTACGTCGATCGTTAGCGTTCTGGCAGTAATCATTATCAGTTTTTTCTGGAAGCCAGTGCTCTGGTTCTTCCTAATAATTATTCCTCTGGTGCTATTAGGCATTTGGGATCTCATTCAGACCAGACGCGCTGTACTGCGTCTATATCCAGTGATCGGCCACATCCGCTATATGATGGAATCCATTCGGCCTGAGATACAGCAATATTTTGTCGAGTCGGATGTTGACGGGCGACCCATTAGCCGTGAGTTTCGCTCACTAGTCTATCAACGGGCTAAAGGCCAGCGCGATACGATTCCCTTTGGCACCCTATTTGATACCTATCGTGATGGCTATGAGTGGATGGGACACTCCATTGCTCCTAGTCATATTGATAATCATGATTTGCGGGTACGGTTTGGTGGCTCCGAATGTAAGCAGCCCTATGATGCCTCGCCCTTAAATATCTCAGCAATGAGTTATGGCTCACTCAGTAAAACCGCAATAACTGCGTTGAATCGTGGTGCTCAAAAAGGTGGTTTTGCACACAATACTGGAGAAGGTGGTGTAAGTCCTTATCATTTAGAGCCGGGTGGTGATTTGATTTGGCAAATTGGCACAGGTTACTTTGGCTGCAGAAATGAGTCGGGTGGCTTTGATGCGGAGCAGTTTAAGGACACTGCGACCCTAGACAACATTAAGATGATAGAGATCAAACTGTCGCAAGGGGCTAAGCCCGGCCACGGTGGTATTTTGCCAGCGGCGAAGTTGACCCCTGAGATTGCTGAAATTCGGCATGTATCAATGGGGGCTGATGTTATTTCGCCCTCAGGGCATGTAGAATTTTCTGACCCGAAAGGGTTGCTACAATTTGTTCAGCAGCTGCGTGAGTTATCAGAAGGCAAGCCAGTTGGTTTCAAGCTGTGTATTGGTAAAAAGAGTGAGTTCTTGGCAATCTGTAAAGCGATGGTAGAAACGGGTATTAAGCCTGATTTTATCACTGTAGATGGCGGCGAAGGTGGCACAGGCGCTTCACCCGTTGAGCTCACAAACTCAGTGGGCACACCCTTACGTGAAGGGTTGAGCTTTGTGCATGCGGCATTAATTGGTTTTGGTTTGCGTGATGAGTTGCGGTTAATTGCTGCGGGTAAAGTCTATTCTGCCTTTCATATGGTTCGTACAATGGCATTGGGCGCTGATACCGTCAATATGGCACGCGGCATGATGCTAGCCCTAGGCTGCATCCAGTCTCGAAGTTGTAATTCGGATCATTGCCCCACAGGTATTGCCACGCAAAACCCTGACCGTTACCGAGCATTGGATGTAACAGATAAATCCGAACGCGTAGCGCGCTTCCACAAAGCTAATATTAAGCACCTTATCGAGCTATTAGAGGCGGCGGGACTTAAGGCACTTGATGACATTAAGCCAAACTTATTAATGCGCCGGATTGACAATCAAACAGTCAAGAGCTTTGCCGAACTCTATCCGCAATTAGAACAAGGTTGCTTGCTCAATGAAGCCTCTGTGCCCGATGATTGGGCCAGTGAAATGGCGCTGGCTTCCCCTGAACAATGGTAATTCTTCTTCAATGACTATCTTAGAAAATATTGTTAAACGGGCGCAACATGCGCCTAAGAAAATTGTGCTTACTGAAGGTGAGGACCCACGGATTCTTCAAGCTGCAGAGCGCTTGAGCCAAGAGCGTGTGGCTGACGTCACCGTTTTGGGTAATGACGCAATCATTAGAGCAAAAGCAGCAGAGCTTGGGTTGTCGTTGGCGGATGTGTTGATTGTTGACCCTGAAACGTCGACGCTTCGTAAAAGTCTAGGTGATCAGCTATTTGAGCTTCGTGCTAAAAAAGGGATGACGGAAGAAAAAGCCTATGAGCTTGCAGGGCAGCCACTTTGGTTTGCAAATTTATCAGTGAAAGCAGGGCATCAGGATGGTGTTGTCAGTGGTGCGGTGCATACCACTGGTGATGTTGTGCGCGCTGCAATCCAAGTCATTGGTGTAGATAAAGCATTTAAGATGATTTCTAGCTTTTTCCTGATGGTGTTGGATCAGCCGCATCACCCAAAGCAAGGGAGTATGGTTTTTTCTGACTGTGGTTTAGTGATTGATCCTAATGCTGAGCAGCTTGCTGAGATCGCATCAGCGGCGGCTAATAGCTATCAAGCCATTAACGGCGAAGCGGCTAACGTTGCGATGTTATCATTTTCTACACAAGGCAGTGCTGCGCATCCTGATGTCGATAAGGTTGTTGAAGCAACTCGACTGGTGAAAGCGGCTAGACCTGAACTTAACATTGATGGTGAGGTGCAGTTAGATGCAGCGGTCGTACCAGCCATTGCTGAGAGTAAAATAAACAATTCTGAGGTGGCAGGCTTGGCCAATGTGTTGGTGTTTCCATCACTAGAGGCGGGCAATATCGCCTATAAACTAGTAGAGCGTTTTGCTGGTGCAACCGCCATTGGGCCGTTACTACAGGGTCTTGCCCAACCTGCAAACGATTTATCCCGTGGCTGTAGTGCAGACGATGTGTACTACGTTGCGGCGGTAACAGTGGTTCAAGCGCAAGCGTAAGGCTTGTTAGACAATTGATTGATAGACCAAATACGAGGTTAATGTGACAAATATTCTGGAAATGAAGCCCGATCAAATGCGTTCGGTACGTGAGCTATTTGGTTTGGATATGGATCTAAAAGTGCCTGCGTTCAGTGAGCGTGATGAGCATGTGCCTGAAATAGATTCAGCGTATCGCTTCAATGCCGACGTTACTTTGGCCATTCTTGCGGGCTTTATGAATGATCGTCGGGTGATGGTTCAGGGTTTGCACGGCACGGGTAAATCAACGCACATTGAACAAGTGGCTGCGCGCCTTAATTGGCCTTGCACCCGGGTTAATCTTGATGGCCATATCAGTCGATTGGACTTGGTGGGTAAAGACACTATTGTTTTACGGGATGGTAAACAGGTTACCGAGTTCCAAGAAGGCATCATTCCATGGTCTTTGCAGCGTCCTACTGCTTTGATTTTTGATGAATACGATGCAGGGCGTCCTGATGTCATGTTTGTTATCCAACGTATATTGGAACGAGATGGCAAGTTTACGCTGCTAGATCAAAATAAAGTGATTCGCCCCAACCCATATTTTCGACTATTTGCGACAGCAAACACGGTAGGGTTAGGCAATTTAAACGGTTTATATCACGGTACCCAGCTTCTAAATCATGCTCAAGTTGATCGTTGGAATATCGTGACAACGCTTAATTACCTACCTCATGCCGAAGAAGTAGAGATCGTTGCAGCGCGTGTGCAAGGGATGGATAATGACCGCGATCGTAAAATCTTAAGTGGTATGGTTGCATTGGCAGAGTTAACGCGTAATGGCTTTGCGGCGGGGGACTTGTCTACTTTGATGTCGCCTCGAACCGTTATCTCATGGGCAGAGAATTATGAAATATTCAAAGATTTAGGTGTCTCATTCCGCCTGTCGTACCTGAATAAATGTGATGATGCGGAGCGCAGTACCATTGCTGAGTATTATCAGCGTTGCTTTGATGCTGAGTTGTCAGAATCTTATGCACTCAGCATGGAAGCGTAAGTCATGGTTGTTGAAGTCGAAATAGCTGCTCATCAACACTCCAAGCACCATGAAAAAATGGAAGCGTTGAGTAGTGCCAGTGTGCGAGCAATTTCTGGCCAAGCACAATTACAGTTTCGTGCGCGAAAGCTTTATAACGGCACACAAAAGCTGCCAATTAATGCGGCTCACTTACAAGCAGACCCTGATAAAGACGGGTTTTCAGCAGAGCGTGCAATCAGTGATGCCATGGCATTACGGTATCAGCATCATGATGCTGCTATCCACAATCAATATTGCCCAAGTGATTCAATCGAGCGGCTGGTTTTTGAACTGCTAGAGCAAATTAGAGTTGAAAGCCTCGCACCTGATCGTTTTCCTGGGTTGCGTCAAAACCTGCGCCAACGGTTTACCCATTGGTCAATGGATTTCTATAAGTCAGGTTTGACGGAAGGCCAGTTTGGTATTTTGTTATTTACGATTACGCAAATCGTCTGGTCGAAGCTTAATCGCTGGCAAGTGATAGAGGAAACAGAAGATCACATTGAATCTATGCGTGCTAGTTTAGTGCCGTCGATGGGTAATGACCTGAAAGGTTTAATGGTGAACGTTGAAAACCAACTCGCTTATGCGCAACATGCGCTACGGATTGCCCAGTTAGTGACGCATCATATGGAAGCTATTGATCAGGGGCCAAGCAGTCGCAATCGTGACGATGAGCCTGAGGAGATTGACGAGAGTAAATTTAAGCTGCTGTTAGATTTTGATGATGAGGATGATGAGGTTGTCGCTCAGGCTAATAGTGGTCAAAGTCGTGTCTTTGAAGATGCTGAAGCAGGTTACCAAATATTTAATGATCAGTATGACCGTGAAGTAAAAGCGGCTACTTTGGTGCGTGTTGATAAGCTTAAAGAGTATCGGGATCAACTGGATCAAATGATTTTTGAGCAAAGTGTCAATGTACCCCGCTTGAGCCGTAAACTATCGGCTTTATTTGCCGAGCCTGTGAGGGATGGTTGGAATTTTGGTCAAGAAGAAGGGTACTTAGACGGCCGTCGATTGCCCCAATTACTGACTTCGCCCACTGAGCGGCGTTTGTTTTTGCGTGAGCGTCAGATTCCTAAGGCGAATTGTTCGCTGACATTCTTGCTAGACTGCTCTGGTTCCATGAAGCAGCACATTCAAACCGTACCGATGTTGGTTGATATTATGACGCGGGCGCTTGAGCAAGCGGGTGTAACGACTGAAATATTAGGTTTTACCACCAATGCCTGGAATGGCGGCAAGGTGATGAAAGATTGGTTCAAAGCACAGAAGCCTGAGCACCCTGGGCGCCTTAACGAATCGTGCCATATGGTTTTTAAGGATGCTGATACAACTTGGCGTCGCTCGCGTGGTGCTATTGCTGCGTTATTTAAACAGAGTCTGTATCGTGAAGGGATTGATGGGGAGGCCTTGCAATGGGCTGGTCGGCGATTAGCTTTGCAAGATACTCGCCGCAAAATTGTGATTGTTGTGTCAGATGGCTCGCCAATGGATACAGCAACCAATCGAGCGAATGATGAGTACTATCTCGATAATCATCTGAAAGCCGTTGTAGAAGAGATGGAGCTCAAGGCAGGTATTGATGTTTTTGGTTTAGGGGTTGGTTTAGACCTCAGTCCATTTTATCGTCGTTGCTTGGCATTAGAGCTGGAAAATGGACTGAGTCATGAAGTCTTTTCTGAAATTATTGCGTTGCTTTCTAGGCGGCACTGATCTTATATTGCAGTGATAACTTGTCCACAGAATCTGTGGATAACTCTGTGAATAGTGTTCTGAAAACCCCTTTGAACCCTCTAAAACACCGTGCCTCAACAGATTGATTGTTTATTGTTCATTATTTTAAAATTTATAAAAATCAACAACTTATAGAAATATAAAATATTACTGATTTATTAATTATTTTTCTTGACATTTCATTTCTGACGAACGGTCTATGTGTATAAGTCATCCGATAAAAAGATAGGTAGCCCAAGTAAGATAGCCTTTTGGATGACAGCTAATCTTCAACATGAGACACTTTGTTCATGATAAAACGTTATTCTTTTATTGCAGCGGCTGTATCACTGGCATTACTTGCTGCATTTCACTGGTGGTTTCAAGGTAATTTAATCGTTACAGGTGCTTACGCACTCGTTGCTGGTTTGTCACTGGTGACAGTGCCGTTAATGTATCGCCTCGCTGGCTTTTCTGAAGCAGATGATGATGAATGGTTACAACAGCGTGAAGCGCTTGAGCATACAGAAATGAGTCAACGGTTAGGCGTGATACGCTCTGAGCTAGAAACGCTAAACTTTAAAGAAGGGGTTCGGCAAGCAAACCTTCTTGGCAGTATTATCGATGATTATCATTCTGTGGTCGAAACGCGCTTTTTTGGTAAAGCCAATGCCCCTTTAACCTATTTAGGCGCAGCACGTACAGTGCAGAAACATGCGGTGCAAAATCTGGCAGATGCTGTGGCGGTTGGTCATAGTATGTCTACATTATCAAGAAACCATCGTCAAGCGGATGAGATAGCCAATACTCAACAGCAAGCCCGGCATGATAAGCAAGCGGCTTTGTTTGATGATCAAGAAAGCCGCTTAAACCGTTTATTTGAAGAAAATAATCAGTTATTTCACTCTTTAACAGAAACTGCTGTAGAAATTGCTAATATAAAGTCATTCAGTGATTATCAACGAACGGATGCGCAGGCGCGTTTAGTTGCGCTGGCAGAGATTGCTAATAAAAGCGGTCAATAATAAAAAGCCATGACCATGCGTGTTAATGCTCCCGAGGAAAATATATGAAGTGTTCGATTGAAAATAGTGTTATCTGGTGTGGCCGCCTTATTGCCACCTTGACTGTGTCGGCATTGCTGCAAGGCTGTGAGACAAAAATTGATTCCCCAGAAAAAGCCGCAGCAAAAATTAATGACCTAGTGAGTAATACTGTTGCACCAACGTATCGTGAAAATCAAGTTAGGGCGAATATTCAGCTGACGCAAACTAATTTACTATCGATGCTGCCCGACTTACGCGAGTATCCAGTCTCACTCAATGCTCGCGATGATTCACGGGTTGAAGTGGCTGAAATATTCACCTCATCAGAAAAAGCAGGGCAGGGACGTGATGGCTTTTATTTAGAGCTTGCTGAAGCGTTTAATCGTCAACGCAATACTATCAGCAATGGCAAGCAGGCGCGGATTGCTATCCGTAAAATTGCCTCAGGATTGGGCGCACAGTTTATGCTGGCACGGCGCTATACCCCTGATGCGTATTCGCCCAGCAATTTTTTGTGGGCAAAATTACTAGATGCTAACGGTATCCGCTTAGAAACCATTGCAGAAGTTACCGCACCCAATACTGCGGGTATCATTGTTAAAAAATCGAAAAAAGACTTAATCACAAGCAATGGTAAACTGGACATTGCCAAACTACTAACCAACGTCAGCGATGGCAGCTTTGCAATGGGGTATACCAATCCTTACCAATCAAGTACCGGACTTAACTTTTTGCTGACAGTATTGAATTCATTTGCAGAAGGTGATGAAACGCAAATGTTGTCTCCCGATGTAGCCAGCGCGTTTGAGGCATTTCAGGCCGGAGTCCCCTTTGTTGCGCAAAACACATTACAGATGCGGGATGCTGCTCAGGGCAGTGGTGTGCTTGATGCTTTAGTCATGGAGCATCAATCGTGGGTTAATGTTACAGGAATGAATGATTATGAGTTTATTCCTTTTGGCGTGCGTCACGACAGCCCGCTTTATGCGACACCAGAGGCTGATGCTAATGAGCGTGAAGTGCTGACGTTATTTGCTAAATTCATCCAATCACAACAATCAACAGTGGCTAATTTTGGTTTTGGTCGTCAACAAAATTATAACAATGCCTATCAGCTGTCGGACAGCTCGATTATTGGGCAGGCTCAAAAAGTCTGGAAGCAGAAGAAATCGGGTGGGCGTCCAATAGCCGCAGTGTTTGTTGCTGATATCTCAGGCTCGATGGAAGGCACCCGTATCAAGAACCTGAAGCGAGCCATGATCGAGTCCTCAGATTTGATTAGCTCGACCAATTCGATAGGCTTGGTAACCTACAGCGAGCAGGTTAATGTTGATTTAATGATCCGGCCTTTTAATGTGCAGCAAAAGGCATTGTTCAATGGTGCGGTGGGTCGCTTGCGTACAGGTGGCAAGACGGCAACAAATAATGCAGTACTGGTCGCTGCCGAGCTTCTCTTAGAGTATGGCAAAACCAATTCTGAACATAAAAAAGTTATCTTCTTATTGTCCGATGGTGAAACCAATCGCGGTGTTGATTTTACAGAGGTAGAAGCAGCGTTGGAGTGGTCTGGCATTCCTATTCATTCCATTGCTTATGAATTGAAGTCTGACCATTTGAAAGCGTTGGCAGGGCTAGCTGAGGGTGCTTATATCGAGTCGTCAGCGGGCTCTGCATCGTACCGCATTGGTAATCTGCTAAATTCGGAGATGTAATGAATGAAGTTGCTTAAGGTTTTTGCGTTATTCATTGTCCTGCATGGTGTCTCATGGGCGGGCGCTCATTGGTACTTAAGTCAAAATAAACCTGAAGTTTTATTGGTCGTGGATACTTCTTATTCGATGAAACCTAAGTTCAATGAGATGCGCGAGTGGATAGAGCGTTTTGACACTAGCTCACGCTATAAAACGGTAGTGGTGGGTACGGATAAAGCCTTGCTGGGTCGACTTGAAACGTTAAAATCTACGTCGACAATATTTCGTACGGCATTTGGCCGAATGACTGAGGCTAATTTGCAGCGTTACGCCGAGTTAAAGAATAAGGAAAAGATACTACTATCTGATGGGTCGTTTAAACCTGTAGGCTGGACGCTAGTCACTTTTTAATGTTGGTAAGTCACACACCATCTGCTGATTGTGCGTTAAGCTTAGATTAAGTTTTTGCAATCTAGCTAAATAACGCTTGTGAAATTTTTGGATCAGACTTAACCTGTAAGTCCCCAATCTAGCAGTACCTCTGGCTCACATCGTTTACGATCTGAGCCGGTTTTTTATCCGGTAATTGTTGCACTAACGAGGCTATTTTGGAAATTTGTACTGATTCAGGCACCCTAAAAGAGGTGCGGTATCTGGCATCCCCAAACCATGATGACAGACCTGATGCTTCCGATATCAGTTTGCTGGTAATTCACAATATTTCGTTGCCGCCAGATCAATTCGGTGGTGATCACATTAACCAGTTATTCACTAATTGCTTACCCGAAGACGAGCACCCCTTCTTTGCAGAAATAGCACATTTACGAGTGTCATCACATGTATTGATTCGCAGAGATGGTGCAGTAATTCAGTATGTGCCCTTTCATAAACGTGCATGGCACGCGGGTATATCCTGCTTCAAAGGGCGATCAGTTTGTAATGATTTCTCAATTGGCATCGAATTAGAAGGAACCGAT
>JBMZDT010000044.1:0-9476 GCA_049614505.1 Leucothrix sp. | reverse complement strand
TGAAAACGCTTGAAACTAGTCTGAAACGCGTTGTATTTGGCCAAGATGAAGCCATCACTCAAATTGTTACCGCAATAAAAATGGCGCGTTCTGGTTTGAGAGATGATGGAAAACCTATTGGTTCATTCCTGTTTGCTGGCCCAACGGGGGTTGGTAAGACAGAAGTGACTAAGCAGTTATCAGAGCATCTGGGTATTAACCTGCTGCGTTTTGACATGTCGGAGTATATGGAGCGTCACACCGTGTCGCGTTTGATCGGTGCGCCACCGGGATATGTTGGTTATGATGAAGGCGGCTTGTTGACTGATGCGGTGAATAAAAACCCACATGCTGTCCTATTGCTAGATGAAGTTGAGAAAGCACACCCTGATGTTTTTAATCTGTTACTGCAAGTGATGGATAACGGTGCATTAACCGATAGCAATGGACGCAAAGTTGATTTTAGAAACGTCATTTTAATTATGACCAGTAATGCGGGAGCTCAGGCAATTAGTCGAAGCTCAATGGGCTTTACTCAGCAAAATCATTCGCTAGACACTTCTAAAGCGATTGAAAACACCTTTACGCCTGAGTTTAGAAACCGCCTAGATGCCGTGGTACAGTTTAACCCATTACCAGAATCGGTGATTACGTCGATTGTTGATAAATTCTTGATACGTCTTGAAATTCAGCTCAATGAGAAAAACGTCACACTGGTCGTTGATGATAAGGCAAAACGCTGGTTAGCGGATAAGGGTTATGATGTGAAAATGGGTGCAAGGCCTATGGAACGTGTGATTCAAGAAAACATTAAGCGCCCATTGGCTGATGAGATCTTGTTTGGGCGTTTAGCAAAAGGTGGGACTGTGAAAGTGACTGAAAAGTCCGATTCATTAAAGTTGGTGTTTGAGAAAGAGAAGGCGCCAGCTGCATAACTGCTAGCGTAAGTTGTACAAAAAAGCCTGCTTATATTAAGCAGGCTTTTTTGATTTGGGCCATAGATTATGGCGCAGCGTCTAACGAATAAATTATTTGCTGCGGTAGGTAATTCTACCTTTAGTAAGGTCGTAAGGTGTTAGCTGTACGGTGACGGTGTCACCAGTCAGGATGCGAATGTAGTTCTTACGCATTCTGCCTGAAATGTGTGCATTAACCACGTGTCCGTTTTCAAGTTCAACTCTAAACGTTGTATTTGGAAGTGTCTCAACAACGGTTCCTTCCATTTCAATATTTTCTTCTTTAGCCATATGTCCCAAAGTTCTGATTCAATGTATTAGCGCAGCATTATCCATCACCTGCTTGATTACACAAGTCATTTTTAATGATGCCTTACTTATATTGGGCTATTTTGGTGAATTGCAAGCCATATTTCTGCATTTTTTGTGTTGAGTACTAAAAGTTCAGCATCCGTTGTTGGCTATCTGACGGTCAGGTCTGTATCATCCGCATCATTCTAAAGCTTGTCGGGTGAATTAGGTATGAATTTTGCAGCGGTGTTTCCGGGGCAGGGCTCACAGTCATTGGGTATGATGAATGATCTAGCTCAATCACATTCAATTATAAAAGATACATTTGATGAAGCCTCAGAGATCCTTTCCAAAGACCTTTGGGAGATTGTGACTGAAGGCCCAGAGGCGTTACTAAGTCAAACTGAAACAACACAACCATTAATGTTGGTTGCTGGTGTATCGACTTGGCGGCTTTGGTTGGCTCAAGGCGGCGCGATGCCCTCAGCCATGGCCGGTCATAGCTTGGGTGAATACAGTGCATTGGTGGCCAGTGAAACCATCGATTTCCCAACAGCGGTTACGTTGGTGGCTAAGCGTTCAAGCTTAATGCAGCAAGCCGTACCCGAGGGTGTAGGGGGGATGGCTGCTATTTTAGGCCTGACAGCTGATGAAGTCATCAAAGGCTGTGAGCAAGCATCTGAAAGCCAAATAGTGGAAGCTGTCAATTTTAACTCTCCAGAGCAAACGGTAATTGGTGGTCATAGCGAAGCGGTTGATCGTGCGATGGTTGTGCTGAGTGAAATGGGGGCAAAACGCACTATTAAATTAGCAATGAGTGTGCCATCACACTGCGCCCTTTTGAAAGACATTGCTGTTGAAATGGCGACTGCTTTAGCCGCAGCAGAATTTCAAGCGGCTAAAGTCGCGGTTTTCCATAATGTGAATGCCCAGCCCAGCCATTCTGAAGAAAACTGCCGAAAAGCCGTTGCGGAGCAGCTGTATCGCCCCGTCAAGTGGGTCGATACAATACACGCTCTTGAAACGCAGGGTGCTGATACCATTATTGAGTTTGGCCCAGGTAAGGTTTTATTTGGTTTAAACCGACGGATTAACCGCAAACTGGGTAATTTGACAGTTAACGATACCGCATCTTTTGAAAAAGCGCTGGCTGCGACACAAGGATAATAACGATGAATCTAGATGGAATGTTACAGGATAAATTAGTATTGGTGACGGGAGCGAGTCGTGGTATCGGTCGTTCAATTGCTGAAACCTTAGGCCAGGCCGGGGCGACAGTGATCGGCACAGCAACATCCGACAAAGGAGCTGATGCGATATCCAGTTACCTTAACGAAATGGGGATTCAAGGCGCTGGTAAAAAGCTGGATGTCGCTGACCCAGATTCCATAGCAGGCTTACTCAAAGAGATCGCCAGTGAATTTGGTGCGATAGCGGTGTTGGTTAATAATGCGGGTATCACTCGTGATAATTTATTAATGCGTATGAAAGACGACGAGTGGGATGACATTATCTCGACCAACTTAAGTTCTGTCTTTCGTTTAAGCAAAGCGTGCTTACGTGGGATGATGAAAGCGCGCTCAGGTAGAATTATATCCATTGCATCCGTAGTAGGCTCAACGGGGAATCCGGGGCAATGTAACTATGCTGCTGCTAAAGCGGGCATTGTTGGTTTTTCAAAATCACTGGCGCGTGAAGTGGGTTCAAGAGGCATTACGGCTAATGTTGTAGCCCCCGGTTTTATTGATACCGATATGACTAAAGCATTGTCTGATGATCAGCGGCAAGCAATGGCGTCGACAATCCCTCTAGGGCAGCTAGGAGAGCCAAAAGATATTGCGAATGCAGTGTTATTTTTGGCATCAGATATGGGTAAATATGTGACGGGTGAAACCCTGCACATAAATGGTGGAATGCACATGGCTTGATGCCACTTGTATTGTATTCGTGTACTTGATTTTTACCATGATAGTACGCATATTATGTTTTTTTATTAGAGGAAAAATATCATGAGTGATATTGAAAAGCGCGTCAAAGATGTTGTGGTTGAGCAATTAGGCGTTGATGAATCAGAAGTGGTTAATGCAGCTTCTTTTGTTGATGATCTTGGCGCGGATTCATTAGATACTGTTGAGCTGGTAATGGCACTAGAAGAAGAATTCGGGACTGAAATTCCTGATGAGGAAGCTGAAAAGATTACAACAGTTCAATTGGCGATTGATTACGTTAAAGCGAATCAGGCCTAAGCAAGAATTTATAAAACCGCCGTTTAGTGAATAAACTGCGGTTTTTATTTTCTGAAAAATCTAGAAAATTCGCTACGAATAAAAGCTTAAAATTCTGTTACCTATTGGTAACCCCAAATTATGAAGGGTTTGTCATTGTGTCTAAACGTCGTGTAGTTGTTACCGGGCTGGGTATTGTTTCCCCAGTAGGTTCTAAAATTGGAACCGCATGGAAAAATATTACAGAGGGTCAAAGTGGGATTGGTTTAATCAGCCCTGATTTATTTGATGCTAGCGAGTTTAGCGTCAAGATTGCTGGAAACGTGACTGATTTTGATGCCAGTGAGTACATCAAACCCAAAGATCAGCGCAAGATGGATCCATTTATTCATTATGGTATCGGCGCGGGTACGGATGCGTTAAAAGATTCAGGTATCGTTGTGACTGATGAAAATGCCGAAGGTATCGGTGTCATCGTTGGTTCGGGTATTGGTGGAATTGGTACCATTGAAAAGAACTACGAGGCCTATATGAAAGGCGGTGCTCGTAAAATTTCTCCATTTTTTGTTCCGAGTAGTATCGTGAATATGGTTGCTGGCAACCTGTCCATCATGCACGGATTAAAGAATCACAATATGTCACCCGTTTCAGCTTGTGCAACGGCGACTCATAGTATTGGCGATGCTGCACGAATGATTAGCTACGGCGATGCTGATGTGATGCTAGCTGGCGGTGCTGAAATGGCGACTACACCATTGGGCATCGGTGGATTTGCAGCGGCGCGTGCGTTATCTACTCGCAATGATGACCCAAAAGCTGCTAGTCGCCCTTGGGATAAAGACCGTGATGGCTTTGTGCTAGGCGATGGTGCGGGCGTATTAGTCTTAGAAGAATATGAAGCGGCAAAGGCCCGTGGTGCAGAAATTTACTGCGAGTTGGTTGGCTTTGGTATGAGTAGCGATGCTTATCACATGACATCGCCCTCCCAAAATGGTGAAGGTGCTGCGCGCTGTATGACCAATGCACTACGTGATGCTGGTATCAATGCTGATGAGATTGATTATATTAATGCTCATGGTACCTCGACTCCTGCGGGCGATGTTGCTGAAACAATGGCAGTGAAGCTTGCAATGGGAGATCATGCAGCTAATGTTGCAGTCAGCTCTACCAAGTCAATGACAGGGCATCTGTTGGGTGCTGCGGGGGGTATTGAAGCGGTGTTTAGTGTGCTAGCTATTCGTGATCAGATATTGCCTCCAACTATCAACATGGATAACCCTGATCCTGCCTGTGATTTGGATTATGTGGCAAATGAAGCGCGTAATGCTTCTGTAACCTATGCCATGAGTAATTCATTTGGCTTTGGTGGCACTAACGGTACCTTAATCTTTAAGAAGATTTGATCCCATAAAAATCCTGACGACAGGCTAAGAGATGAAAACAGTTTTATCCACGTTATTTTTATTACTGTTACTCTCGGTTGCCGGGATTGGCGGCTTTGGTTTTGTGCAGTACGAAAAATTTACCAATCAACAAGTTGGTGAGCATGCACCTGAGACCTTCGAGATAAAAAAAGGCAGCAGCATTAAACGTGTTGCTGCTGATCTTGAGGCTGCAAACATTATCAAGCCGGCATGGCAGTTTCAGCTGCTGGCCAAAATTAAAAAGCAAGAAAATCAGATTAAAGCGGGTGAGTTTGCCATTGAACCGGGGATGAGTGCTGAGCAGGTTTTGCAGCGGTTTGTTTCTGGGAAAACCTTGAGCTACAACAGCCGCATCGTTGAAGGCTATAAATTTACCGATTTAATTAAAACGATTAAGCGGGATGCTAATTTAGTGCAAACGCTTTCAGATGCTGATTATGCCAATATCATGCAGAAGATCGGTTCTCAGTATAAAAAGCCTGAAGGATGGTTCTTCCCTGATACTTATAATTATCCCCGTGGTACGACTGATTTAGAATTTCTTAAGCGTAGTCATAAAGCGATGCAGAACTTTCTAAACAAAGAGTGGGAGCAAAGGGACAAAGGCCTTCCACTCAAAACGCCTTATGAAGCGCTTATTTTGGCATCGATTGTTGAAAAAGAAACGGGAGTGCCAGAAGAGCGCCCGCTGATTGCTCAGGTATTCCATAATCGTTTGAATAAAGGCATGATGCTGCAAACGGACCCGACTATTATTTATGGTATGGGAGCGCGTTTTAGAGGCAATATCCGAAAATCTGATTTGAAACGAGATAATCCTTTTAATACCTACACTCGGACAGGGTTAACACCTACTCCAATTGCCACACCAAGTGCTGAAGCGATTAAAGCAGTGCTACATCCTGAGCAATCAAAAGCGCTATATTTTGTGGCGCGTGGGGATGGGACATCGCACTTTTCTAACAGCTACCGAGAGCACAAGCGAGCAGTAATAAAATACCAGCTGCGAGGCAACGCAAAACGTTACACAGGTGATAAATGAGCGCAACACGCGGTTTATTTCTGACCTTTGAAGGCATTGAAGGGGCTGGTAAAACGAGTAACTTACAGCACGCCAAAGCATTGATCGAAGCGTCTGGTCAGTCCGTTGTGGTAACGCGTGAGCCCGGTGGAACAGAGGTTGGAGAGAAAATTAGGGAGGTACTGCTTGACCCTAATTTACCTGCGATGCACTCAGACACTGAGCTGTTGTTGATGTTTGCTTCGCGAGTAGAGCACTACCAGCATAAAATTTTGCCCGCATTGTTATCAGGTAGCTGGGTTCTGTGTGATCGTTTTACGGATGCGAGTTTTGCTTATCAGGGTGGTGGTCGTGAGATAGACGTGATGCGTATTGCTGAGCTAGAGACCTGGACATTGGGTGAGTTTCGGGCAGATACAACGTTTTTATTTGATTTGCCTGTATCACTGGGTTTGTCGCGCGCGAAAGCTAGAGGGGCAGCTGACCGTATTGAACAGGAAGAGACCGACTTTTTTGAGCGCATTCGCCAATGTTATTTGCAGCGTGCAGCACATGAGCCTAATCGTTTTACAGTGATTGATGCAGGGCAATCATTTGAAGCGGTACAAGAGCAGGTTGGTAAGGCGGTTAACGCATTGATTACTCAGATGACTAGATGATATACCCTTGGCAGCAAGCGAGTTGGAACCAGTTGTCACAAGGGCGACAGCAAAACCATATGCCCCACGCCCTGTTGTTAGCTGGCCCAGAGCATTGTGGAAAGTTTGATTTTGCCAGTAGCTTAGCCAAGTCACTGCTTTGCGAGTCTCGAGATAATGACACTCAGGTTGCTTGTAATCGATGCAAGAGCTGTAGCTTGTTTGAGGCGGGTTCCCACCCAGATTATACCTCAGTACAGCTTGCAGAAAAAAAGTCACAAATCGTTGTTGATCAAATTCGTGGATTAAATGAGTTTGTTTATTTGAGCCGCAGCTATGAGGGTAGTCGGGTCGTGATTATCTCGCCTGTTGAGCGGCTCAATATTAATGCGGCAAATAGTTTGTTAAAAACACTTGAAGAGCCACCAGCCAAGACGGTGCTGATTTTAGTAAGCTCCAATCCTTCAGCACTCATTCCAACCATTCGCAGCCGATGCCAAGTGCTGCATTTGCCGCAACCGACTCATCAACAAGCATTGCAGTGGCTAGCTACCCACGATCTTGAAAACCCTGTTGAAGAACTCCTGCTCGCAGCGACAGGAAAACCCATGCTGGCTAAACAACTAGATGAAGGAGAGCGTTTAGCAACCAGAAAGCAATTGGCGACAGACATACTCAAACTGTTACGCGGTAGTGTGTCGTTGGTCAGCGTGGCTAAGCAATGGGAGAAGGCTCCTAAAGCGGACTTATTGGATTGGCAGCTGCAATGGGTGCAAGCGATGGTAAGAGGACATTACCAAGCTGAGGGTGCGCCTACTGATACGATCAGTCCGCACCTGTACCGATTGATGCGTCAATCAGTGAGTAGCCTTTGGGAGCTGCATGATGGCTTGCTGGAGTTGAAATCCCATGTCCATACGTCGCTAAGTCCTCTGCTGTTTACTGAGGATATGCTACTTTTATGGCAGAAGCAGTCGCTCTCTCAATAAGCGATTAATAATAAAAATCATACAGCTAGGCGCACATCATGGAAGCAAAACAGGCCGTACGCAATGTAATCGCCGTTAATTTAAAAGATAAAACAGCGCTTCACGCAAACTACATGCCCTTCATTAGAGGTGGTGGATTGTACGCGCTAACAGACCAAGAATTTAAGCTAGGTGACTCGGTTATTCTGTCATTGAAAATTATGTCAATTGCTAAAAAATTTGCTATTCCTGGTAAAGTGGTTTGGATGTCACCACAGCAGGCACAAGGTGCCCAAGGCATCGGTGTACAGTTTGTGGGGCGCACTAAAAATAATGTCAAATTAACGCTTGAATCCATTTTAGGCGAATTGGCCAGCAAACCCTCTATTTACCATACTTACTAACTGTTTGGGATTACGCCTGCCTACTCTGGCCCCCAGATTAAGGCATCCAGATCATCCTCTGAGTCGGGTTTAAGTGCGGTTACTTTGCCATTGATGACAACTGCACCTTCCCGCATCAAGCGCGCTTTCTGCGTGTTGTATTCAGGACTTTCAACCGGAAATGCCAAACTACGGTCTGATTTTACCACGCGATGCCACGGTAGCTTCGCATCTGCTCGGCTCATCGCTCGACTGACCATGCGAGCATGCCTAGGAAACCCTGCGGCACGCGCAACTTCGCCGTATGCCATTACTTGCCCTGAAGGGATATTAGTAATTATTTGCCAAACCGCTTCATCAAACTGTGCTTGAAATAAACTCATTGCATTGTTAACCAACAGGCTTTAATAATCCCATGCGCTGGGTGCATTCGGATTTTTAAACAACCGCTGAATAGCTCTGGCTTCTGCAGCACTTGGATTATGCCAAGCGCCTGTCTTTTGCAAACGGGCTTTTCGCTGTTTTTTTGCATGGTGGGCGGTTAATAATAGCGTTGTTTTTTTATGCAGCGTAGGCACACCTGGCTTAAAGCGTCGATTCATGGTGTAAGTGCCAGGATTGTATTTAGGCTTGCTTTTTCTGACGACATGACCCGCTCGTGAACAGGCATACCACCAACATTTATCGGTTTGTTGAAAATACATCAAAGCACGGTACTTTGGCGCTTCAGCAGGGTCTTGTGCGATGTGTTCTTTAATGCCCCAGCTGCCAATCCAATTAAAGTGTCTTGGCGCAGAGAACGCAATAAATAATTTACCTCCTGCGCGTCTCCAGCCTTTAAGAAACTCGTAGTAAAGCTTCGCCATACGCTCATCTTTATTGGCTTGTATTAGGTGTTGATTTGAAGCATCTGTATTGCTGTGTGTTTTGTAAGCTACGAGATGCTGACCACCTTCGTAAGCGATTAGGTCAATACCATATTGGGCGGCAATTTTGCCTTGCTGTTGCACCATGCGTAGTGTGTTTGGGACAGAGTAGCGATTGTGCCGAGCGCGTAACAGCGTAAAGACTTCATCAACACTGTTAATACGTTTTTGCGCTTTTTGGCTAGCATGAAAATAAGGCGCGATGGCCAGTGCATCGACTTTTTTATAGGCATCTTTATACCCTAAGATCATATGCGACATAGGAAGATTAGTGGTCATACCACCTAACACCCGCACGAGTCGATTATTGCCGGCAAAGGCTTTCTCCCAAATATCAAAAATCTCAACGCTGCGTTGTGAGTAATACTTTAAGCCACGGTAAATTTTATGTGCATCCAAACCAAGCCGCTGCCCCATAAGCTGCATATGATGCGTTTGAGAAAAAACGCCATTCCACGTCTCATTGCTGTATTCAATATAAGCTTTCAACTCTGGCCTAAGGTGTTTGCTGACATAGGCGGCATACTGTTGGATATAGTCGTTATTGGCTCGGTGCGGCAAGTTAAACCAAGGATCAGCACCGGTTAGATTAGCCAGTTTAACCATGACTTCAAGTGGTGCACCTCTAACACCTTCTTTGCCACCCCAGGTAGCCTTGGAAAGCG
>JBMZDT010000043.1:0-9517 GCA_049614505.1 Leucothrix sp. | reverse complement strand
ATTGTTATCTTCCCTTATTGTTATAGGCGCAAAATCAAAGAAAAAAAAGTCATTCTTTTAAAGTTAAATGTGTTTTTAATAGAAGTTTAATGTTATGACTATTTTTTATGCCAGAATATAAAGCAATTTATCTGTTTTTCTACCAAGTATAAGAATTTATTAGTTTTTTCATCAGCTGATCTAACAAGGTAAACTTGCCTAATTTTCGTGCTAACCCTTCACAATCAAGCAATTAGGGCTCCAAAACACGGACCTAGGGTTGACAGCCAATAATGCGTTACTGGAACCATCAAAATCATCCGTTTAGTCCTTTTACACTCACCACTTCTCACCTACAATTGAAACGAATAAAACACGAATATTAAACAACTATGCATGCTGATATCACACCTACTGAACTACGCCAAAAAATTCGTAATCGTGAGCATACGGGCAATACATCCGGCTTTTGTCCTGGATTTGTGCAGTGCAATATGGTTATTTTGCCCAAAGATTGGGCTAATGAATTTTTACAATTCTGCCAGAAAAACCCTAAGCCTTGCCCTGTACTCGGCATGTCTGATGCGGGCAGCTGGGAAATCCCTGAGTTAGCGGCTAGCTTAGATATTCGTAGCGACCTACCCAGCTATAAGATTTTTGAACACGGCGAAGTGATTAATGAGGTCAACGATGTCACTGAGTATTGGCGTGACGATTTAGTAACGTTTATGCTGGGTTGCTCGTTTTCTTTTGAGGAGCCTCTAATTGCGGATGGACTTGAGGTGCGCAATGTAACAGAGGCCTGCAATGTGCCGATGTACCGCACTAGCATTCCTTGTCGCAGTGCTGGGCGCTTTAATGGCACCATGGTTGTGAGCATGCGCCCGTTCTTAGCTGCTGATGCCATTCGGGCAACACAGATCTGCACGCGCTTCCCATCAGTACATGGCGCGCCCGTGCATTTAGGCGATCCTTCACTTATTGGTATTGCGGATATTAATCAGCCGGAGTTTGGTGATGCAGTGACCATTCATGAGAATGAGCTACCTGTTTTTTGGGCCTGTGGCGTAACACCACAAGTGGCGCTTGAACAAGCGAAACCACCGTTCTGTATCACCCATAGCCCAGGCTGCATGTTGGTAACCGACATCCAAAACAGCCAACTAGCCATTCTATAATCGAGACTCGAGGACCGTTTCATGGCACTAACACTCAACTGTGACCTAGGCGAAAGCTACGGCTCATGGAAAATGGGAATGGATGAGGCAGTGATGCCCCATATTCACCAAGCCAACATCGCCTGCGGTTTCCATGCAGGGGATGCAATCATTATGCGCAACACATTAGCACTAGCAAAAGCAAATGGTGTTAGCGTTGGTGCACATCCTGCCTACCCTGACCTACAAGGTTTTGGTAGACGCTCAATGAATTGCAGCCATGATGAAATCGTCGCATACGTGCAGTATCAAATAGGCGCGATTGAAGGCATGGCGAACAATCTGGGCATGCCATTGGACTACGTTAAACCGCATGGGGCTTTGTACAATGACATGATGGCAAAAGATGCCGTTAGGGCAGCGGTGATGCAGGCGGTTGCAGAACACCATTCCAAGCCTGTGCTCATGCTACAGGCTGTTCCAGAAAATGATTTACATAAGCAAGAGGCAGAAAAACTAGGATTATCACTGCATTTCGAAGCATTTGCAGACCGTTGCTACGATGATGATGGAAAGTTACTGTCACGCGCCAAACCCGGTGCGGTGCATACACGTGAAAAAATGATGGCACAGGTTCAGCAGCTGTGCGACGAAGGCACTGTGACCACGGTATCAGGGCACACCCTGCCATTGCTTGCTAACACACTCTGTGTTCATGGTGATAATGCCGCAGGCGTGCAGGCTATCGCAGATATTAGAGCACTCATTAGCGCATGAGCACGAGCGACTTGATTAAAACGCACCGTAAGATTTCGAGCGACCCTTCACTATGAATCTTCCAGTAAAAATAGCGGTTGCTGGTGAGAATTCGCTGATCCTGTATTTTGGTGACACAACAGCACCTGAGATATCATCACAGGTACAGCAGGCCTCTAAAAAACTTACGGCGGCATTAGGGGATTTGATTATTGATCAGGTCACCTCCTACGCCTCGCTGTTATTAATTTTTGACCCACTGCGGGTGGATCAACTAGACATTCGCCGAGTCGTTCAGCAAACACTCAACAGTCATAAAGAAACTGACGTATCTCAAGTAGACGAGGCGCAAACCTGCCTAGAGCTACCTGTTTACTACAGCGAAGAGTCTGGCCCAGAGCTGCAACTCATCAGTCAAAACGCGGGTCTCAGCGCGGAAGAAGTCATTGCCTTACATCAAAGTCTCACCTACCGCGTGTACGCCATTGGCTTTGCCCCAGGTTTTGCCTTTTTAGGGCAAGTTGATGAGCGCATCGCCACACCCCGCCTTAGCACCCCCAGACTGAGAGTGCCGCGTGGCGCTGTGGGCATTGCAGACCGCCAAACCGCTATCTATCCGGATATATCACCAGGCGGCTGGAACCTCATCGGCTTGTGCCCTACTCGCATGTTTAACCCTGAAGCCACACCCACCATGCCAGTGAGCGTGGGTGATGAAGTTCGCTTCAGAGCAATTAGCAAAGATGAATTTCATGCGCTTGGCGGTGAGATAGGAGATTTTCAGTGAGTACGATTGAAACAGGATTCACTGTATTACAACCCGGCATCCTTGCGTTACTGCAAGACGCCGGACGCTTTGGCCAGCACGCTATTGGCCTCACGAATGGCGGCCCGCTTGATCGACTTTCGTTTGACTGGGCTAACCGTTTGTGTGGCAATGATCAGAATGCTTGCGCCATTGAGGCCAGCATTGGTGGCCTTATTCTCCAAGCTGAAATTGATACACAAATTGCTATCACAGGTGGCGATGCACCATTAACCATTAATGGGCAAAGTGTTGCGCCTTGGCAAACTCACGCAATAACAAAAGGTGACAAACTAGGTTTTGGTTTTTCTCAAACCGCCTCACGCCATTATTTAGCCGTCAATGGTGGCTTCCAACTTGAGCCCATGTTTGGTAGCTGCTCAACCGTCACCCGTGAAAAACTGGGCGGTTTAAACGGTGCAGCACTGCAAATCAACGACAAGCTACCCTGTATTACCCCACCCGTTGATACTATAAAACCGCTTCGAGTTAATAATGCTAGTCGTCCTGATTACAGCGGTGAGGTGGTTTTACGCGTTATTTTAGGTTACCAGCACGCAGCGTTTAGCCACGTACAAAAAGCCCGCTTTTTTAATAACACATTTGAGTTAAGTGACAAGTGCGACCGCATGGGCTTTCGCTTGGCTGGCCCAGACATTCAATCGGGAATTAGTGGCATGCTGTCCGAAGGGATTTGCTACGGTGCCATTCAAATCCCTGCGGATGGTCAACCCATCGTACTACTTAACGATCGCCAAACCATTGGCGGCTACCCCAAAATGGGTTCAGTGCTATCGCTGGATATCCCCAAACTAACACAGCGTATGCCCGGTACAGCGGTACGGTTTGAGGCCATTACCATTGATGAAGCACAGCGCCAGCTGCACCTTGCAAATTATCGATATCAGCAAGCTGCGTTAACCCCTATAAATCCGTAAAATTGGACATAATCATGAGCGATTCAACTCTTACTCCATCAATGCAAGCGCTTACGCAACAAATTGAAGACCTAATGGTTGCTCGTGATCTAAGAGGTATGAAGCATTTACAGAAAGCCTTAGTACCAGGTTACTACCAACGGGCAGCAAGGTTGTTATTTGACTGCAAAAGTACCATTTTAATTGGCACAGGCTTTCCCGTAGACGACACGTTTGAAACAGATGGCCCAGTCGGTGCAATAGCCCTCTATGACACGCTTAAGCACTTAGGAGCCAACCCTATTATCGTCTGTGGTGATCCTTTGGCGCGAGTGATTAGTGATGACTACCAAGTGCACCAAATCAGCGTTGGCGATCTCAGCAAAGGCCAGCAAGAAGCAGTTGATGGCCTAGAACAATTAAACCCCGGCATTGTTTTATCCATTGAGCGGCCCGGTTTATCTGCTGGGGGCTTTTACGCCAATATGCGGGGGGAAGACATTAGCGCCCGCTGCGCCTGCTTTGATTATTTTCTCAAAGAAGCGAAATGCCCGACCATCGCTATTGGTGATGGTGGCAATGAGATAGGGATGGGCAAAGTTAGCGAAGCGCTCAGTGCCTTATCTATTACCCCATCAGCCACTAGCTGCGATGAGCTCTTGGTTGCAGATGTCTCCAATTGGGGCGCACATGGCATTATCGCACTGCTAGCTTACTGGAGCGGCGAAGATCTTCTCAGTAAAATCAACACCTTAGACATCTTGAAGTACATTTCAGCCAGAGGCAGTGTTGACGGTGTCACCCGGCTCAATACACTCACTGAAGACAGTTTAGAATCAGGCGCTGGCCAACAGTTGATTGATGAACTACGCCGCATGACCAACTTCACTGATTAGCTATTTACCTCAACCCGATCGCTTAACAAATTTGGTTAATATAACAATGCGTGTGCCATTGACTTTGCCTTCAATGTGCTCAGGATTATCCTGCACCAAAGCAATGCCACGCACAGCCGTTCCACGTTTAGCGACAAAGCTAGTCCCTTTAACATTTAAATCTTTTGTTAATGTCACGGTGTCGCCTGATTGCAATACAGCGCCATTTGAATCGACATGCTTTGAACCTGCCTCATCGTCCGAAGCCTCTCCAGCAGCAGCCCATTGCTGAGTCTCCTCATCAAGATACATCATATCCAGCGCATCCTGCGCCCAAGCTTCTGTGTGACTCAAACGCGACAACATGCGCCAAGCCATCACCTGCACCGCAGGTAATTGGCTCCACATACTATCGTTTAAGCAGCGCCAGTGGTGCACATCCATTGCCTCTAGCTGATCGGCCTGAGACTGACAAACTGAACAGAGCAATAAAGAGTCATCGGGATTTGACAGAGATGTTGGTGGCACAGCATAAACGGCTAATTCATCAGTACTGGTACACAGCTCACAAGTGCTGCCACTGCGTTGCTGCAAAGCTTGTTCTGTACTCATTTTATCGGGCTCGCTCAGGTAAAAATTGGCCCTGAGTATAGCGTAGTCACACAATTATTGACTAATGACAACTTGGTTTCGACCCAAGCGCTTTGCTTCATAGAGTGCTTCGTCGGCGCGCGCTAGCATGGCGTTAAGATCATCAGTACCTGACTTAAATTCAGATACCCCAATACTCACCGTGACGCTAATCACCGCTTGACCAGAAACCACCTCAATATTCTCAACGGCTAAACGTAGTCTATCTGCCAAGTCCACTGCCCCCTCAAGAGGCGTGTTGGGTGTAATAATGGCAAACTCCTCTCCTCCAATACGCCCTTGAACGTCGTTACAGCGAACAATCTCTAGTATCACCGTAGCCAGCTGCTTGATAACCAAGTCCCCAGCAGCATGACCAAACTGATCATTAATGCTCTTAAAATGGTCGATATCAATCATCAATGCAGCCAATGATGTATTGTCTAAACAGGCTAGCTTTATTTCAGCATCAGCGGCTTCATAAAACGCACGCCGATTACCCATCCCACTCAATTCATCCGTGTAAGCCTGCTCTCGAATCTGTTGATTAGTCACGCTCAAAAAGTGCTGTGCCTCAGTCCGTACTTTTATCTCAGCGGACATCGCACGGTTAAACCAATAAAGCACAAGGCTGACTAAAACCGCAACAAATAAGCCAAATGCCAACAACTTAAGCAGCCACGAGTAGTCGTATTTTTCACGCGCTTTATAGATAAATCCATCTAAAGAAAAGCCTTGATCAATGAGTCCCTTTGACAACAACGTTTCTGCGGTGATCTTCCAACGTGCCTCATTAATGTGGCCAATCTTAATTAACGCTTTAAGCATGAGATTTTCCATGGCATTGGCCTCTGCCATCAGCTCATCGAAGGTCTTATCATCCGAGTACTTATTAAGGATTAACAGGATAATTTCCGGCTTATTTTCCATTGCATAGATCCACCCTTTGATGGAGGCACGCAAGAATTTTTCCACCCGCTCCGGGTGCTTATCTATTTCAGATTCGCTGGTAAACAGTGCATCACCATAAAAATCAATGCCATAGTCACGTGGCGAAATGATATGGTAATCAATCCCCAGTGAATCTAGTTGATAAGGCTCGTTCGTCACAAACCCATATTTAGCATCTACCTGCCCTTTGATAAGGGTATCAATGCTTGCTGAATTTTCCTGATTATCCAGCTGATCCAATGCAATGCCCTCATGTTTGAACATTGCCTTTATCTCTGCAATCGGCTCACCCCCTACCAGTGTTTCAACACGCTTGCCAATAAGGTCGCGCGGTGTCATAAGGCCAGCGTCTTTGAGGGTAATCAAAACAACCGGCGAGTGTTGGATGAAACTGGCTAACGCTACGATCGCCTCACCCTCAATACGTCGCTTTAACACTGACCCTAAGCCATTACAGTAATGCGCTTGGTGTAACAGCATATGCTCATTACAACTAATGCCAGGCCCGCCCTCCAGTAAAGTGACCTCAAGCCCTTCTTCTTCATAAAACCCTTTTTCAAGCGCAGCGTAGTACCCAGCAAACTGAAATTGGTGCACCCATGAGAGCTGCATTTTGACGGCATCATTCACCGCAGCATTCGCCAGTGACAATAGCACTAAAGTGCCCAGTAAAATTGTGAAGAAAAACGTCTTTATAAGGGTCATGGTGTTTGCTTTGGACTGGAGGGAGACCCAAGCTAATTTTTAGTTTAAAACTGAAATACCGATTAATAAATCGTTGGCTGATATGACCGACTTTTCATGATGACACTATCATCTGGACTGCCTTGTTTAACCCAAAGTATTGAGGAAGAGCGCGTTCCATAAGGCATACCATTTAAGCTGCATTCAGGTATATATATTGAAGATAACAGATATTCTGCTTCAAAAGGAACACCTGTTTTTGGTAATAATTGCGGCTTGGGTAATGCTTTATCAGTTAGTATCGAAAATATATCATCTGGACTAATTACAGGTTTTTCAGATAAATAATTGGAGAGCATTTCAATACCACGCTGCATTTTAGGCCACCTATCGTCTGGCATTCCATTGCTCAAACTATGCACACCATCACCTACCGCACGAGCAATACCATCTGAGCTGCTGAAAATCATCAGCTGGCGCGCATCACCAAACAGTAAATTAAAAGGATTATATTGCTTATATGATGACTGTAAGCAGTCCGTAAATTGGCTAATGGCTAACGCTGTGTCGGCCGAGTCGATATCTAAAAAAACCCTTGACCAAATCGCCACGACTGTTAGCACCTGACGGGTATAGATTAGGGCAACGCAAATTAGTAATCCCCGCAATTCTCTGCTGTCGGTTATAGCCCAGCCATGTGCCACCTGCCTGGAGGTCTTTCCCAGCAAAGAGGTGGGGCGCATCTGACCACCAGTGCGGTGCTCGCATTGGCCGAGATAGGAATTCATCACGATTGGCCGCAATCAGGAGTGGATAATTCGGATGGGCGTTTTTGGCAATAAAAAGGATGCACATACACAAGACCTACAAATGAATTAGAATCAACGAAACTGATTAACCAGCAAGGTAATTATGACCGATTCACTACTCCAACGCTTCACTGAAACCATCATGCCCCAATACGCTATCACCGCAGGGCATGGTTTAGATATTGCCTGTGGCTCTGGCGAAGGCATGGTTTATTTAGCAGAACGCGGTTGGAATATGACCGGTGTCGACCGAATGTCGGAGTCTTTACAAAAAGCACATACGCTAGCTGATACCGCTGGTGTAAAAATCAGCACGATCAACATGGATCTAGAAGCAGATGACGACCCATTCAGTCATTTTGCTCAGCATAGCTTTGACCTTATAACGGTTTCACGCTACCTGCACCGACCTTTATTTCCTCAGATCAAAGCGTTAGTCAAACCTAATGGCATCGTGCTTTACCAAACCTTTATGCTTGGCTGTGAACTCACCTCAATTGGCCGCCCACGTAACCCAGACTTTTTGCTCAAACCCGGCGAACTTGCTAGCCATTTTACGGATGCGGAGATACTGCTGGATGAAGAAACAACGAGTAATGATGGCCGGCCGTTTGCGAGGTTCATTGCGCGTTTATAAACTTCAGGCATCCAGAGCCAACAGCCTCGCGTAATTTATAGAAATTCATTTCGGAGGCTCCAATGAAATTTCTCAGTACCCTAGCCCTTAGCTTGCTGCTGATGGGCAGTGCCAACGCCGACACTAAAAACGGCTTTGACCTCACTAACAGCCTGATTCCCTCAAGTGAAATCCTACAAGGTGGCCCACCACGTGATGGCATTCCATCAATAGAAAAACCGACATTTGTTGCCGCGCGTGCCGCTAATTTCATGCGCCCAACTGATCGCGTGATCGGCATTACCGTTAACGGGGAGTCGCGCGCTTATCCAATTAACATTCTCAATTGGCACGAGATTGTTAATGATCAAATCAAAGGCACCCCTGTCTCTATTACCTACTGCCCCTTGTGTGGCACAGGGCTCGTGTATCAATCGAATGTTGGTGGCAAAGTATTAAAGTTCGGCGTGTCAGGTCTGCTGTACAACAGTGATGTGTTGCTCTATGACAGGCAAACCGAGACACTCTGGTCACAGATATTATCGAAAGGCGTCAACGGCCCAATGAAAGGGCAAAAACTCACCATGGTACCCTCATCACAAACCAGCTGGGCCAGTTGGTTGAAGAAAAACCCTAGCACTAAAGTGCTATCGACAAACACCGGGTTTAGTCGAGACTATCGGCGCTCACCGTATGGCGACTACGACGACAATACCGACACTTACTTCCCCGTCAGCGCCCGTAGCCGTGCCTATCACCCCAAAGAACGAGTGCTTGGCATTACTATTAACGGCAAGCACAAGGCCTACCCTTTTGTTGAGCTTGGAAAGCTGGGCGCTACTAGTGTGAAAGATAATTTTCAGGGGCAAAACCTAACAATTAACTTTGATGTGGCGAACCGCGATGGCGAAGTAGTAGGCGCCAATGGCAAACCACTTGAGTTGGTTAATGGGTTCTGGTTCGCTTGGTACGCATTTCACCAAGATACCGCTATTTTTAAAGCGCCATAACAGTTGTTTGAACCATGCGTAGTAAGTACTGCGCTAGATACTTACGCCTAGGGGGCAAGCATAGCTTGCTCCCTAGGAAACGAGCCGTCGATTTTTAAATACTGTACAGGCAAGTTTTTTAGGTAGTTCATACTATGAACTACCCAGCAATCACAGGCATGTCACGCGTCGCACGCCGCGTTAACAACTCACAACCATCCTCCGTAATCAGCAAATTCTCTTCATGAACGATATTCTTACCCGGCGCAAACTCCATACCCGGCTCTATCGTCATAATCATACCCGGCTTGAGCTCAGTCCGATCACCTTGCATATTCGATGGTGGCTC
>JBMZDT010000042.1:0-9627 GCA_049614505.1 Leucothrix sp. | reverse complement strand
GCAATATCGTTACGAACAGGGCTAATATTAATTAGCTCAATACCTGCTGCCTGCACTTGTTTTAAGTGATTTTTTTGTACGTGGTTACCCACACCACCAGAATTAATCTGCCCGTTTTTCAGCGGGATACCGCCAAAGGCCACTAATAAATCTGTATGTTCAATGACAGAGGGCCAGCTGGTAGATTCCACCAACATTGGAAATAGCGGGGCCATAATGTGTGGTAATACAACCTCAGCCGATGCCAAGCTGTAGGTATTTACGGATCGCGTATAACCGCCAATGCAGTTTAAGAAACGATGAACTTGGCTTTGTGCATGATGAAATCGTCCAGCACTCGCCCACCCGTAAGAGCCTGCATAAATCGCGTTATTACCAAATGTATGTCGGACACGATTTAACTCATCAGCCACCAAGCGCTCCGCCGTTTCCCAAGAGACCGACACAAACGGGTCTACACCACGCTGTTGGTTATGACTTCCTGGCCCACTTTGCAACCAGCTCGCACGCACCATTGGGGTTTTGATGCGCGATGGCGAGTCCAAAACATCAATGATACCGCTGCCAATCGCAGAGCTATCTTGATCCTCCTCAAAGCTATGTAGCGCTTTAACACGACCATTCTCTGTTTCTACACGATAAGCCCCCCAGTGAGTACTGGTTAAAGGCAGGTCAGTATGTTTCATGATTGTCCTCGCAATAGTGGTGTAAAGCTCGCGTTTTTTAATAATCGCCTACTTTAGGGTCAGGGTTTTCAGTATGTCCATCCACAGAAATCACTTGGCCAGACACGCGTCGCGCACCCTCTGACGCTAGAAATACGGCCATATTCGCCACATCTTCAGGAGACACAAAGCAGCGCATAGAAGTACCGCTGGCATACGCATCAAAAATCGTGTCTCTAGTGGTGCCTTTCAGTGCCGCTTCACGCGCCATAACACCTTCAATTCGTTCACCCTCAACACAGCCTGGGCAAATAGTATTGGCGCGAACATTAAAAGGGCCTAATTCCATCGCAACCGTCTTCATAAAACCAATAATGCCCCATTTGGCAGCTGCGTAAGGTGCACGATTTGGGAAGCCATAAATACCAGCGGTTGATGAAGTAAACAACAAGCACCCGGACTGCTGAGCTTTCATCAGTGGTGCAGCATATTTTGAAAACAAAAAAGCACCTTCCAAATTTACCGAGACACAGCGCTGCCATTCATCCAGCGGAATATCGGCTAATTTAGCCGTTGGGCCTGCAATACCCGCATTGCTACACAGCGTGTCTAAGCCACCCCATTGTTGCTCTAATTGACCAAATAATGCAGCCACATCATTTTCATTGGTAACATCTAAACAGGTTTTCTGCCAGTGTTCTGGGCATTCTGTCAGTGCCTGCTGATCAATATCAGCAATCCAAACATGCGCTCCTTGCGCATCAAATGCTTCGGCCATCGCCCTGCCTAACCCTGACGCACCCGCTGTTATTAGTACTTTCTGCATGTTTTACACCAAGGCTTGATAGACTGTTGCATGAAGTTGGCTTCTAATTGGGTAGCAACTTGATGGAATAAGCTGCGTCATGAAGACCACAATGATTTCTTCAACCGGATCAACCCAGAAGCTGGTACTGGCCATTCCACCCCAAGCAATTTCACCCTCCGAACACAGTACCCCTGACTGCGCAGCATTCATAATGACGGAGAAGCCCAATCCGAAGCCAACCCCAGCGTAATTTGTTTCTGAGAAACGTGGCTGCCCCATCCCGGCTAAGTCTTTATCTAGCGGTAAATGGTTTCGCGCCATAAATTCGATGGTTTTACTGCCTAGAATCCTAACGCCATTTAACTCACCTTTATTGAGCAGCATTTTGCAGAAAGCGTAATAATCATCGATACTTGAGACTAATCCACCGCCACCCGATAACAAAGCAGGCGTTTCTAGGTAGCGACTGTATCGAGGGTCATCTTCTAGACGGAATTGTTTACTTCCCTCAGTCTTGCTAGGCAAGTAAAGATAACACGCTGAAAAGCGCTTTTCTTGGCCTGGTTTTACAGAAAAGCTGGTATCACTCATGCCCAAAGGGGTCAGGATATGTTCTTGCAAATAAGCATCCAAACTTTGGCCAGAAATAATCTCCACCAAGTAACCCAAGACATCAGTTGCGATACTGTAATTCCATTGCGATCCCGGCGAGAAGAGCAATGGTACATCAACCAATTTGGCCGCCATATCTCCCAATGTTTCGTTACTGCCTTGACTGGTTATGCCCTTTCGACGGTATATCTCATCAACAGCATGGGACTCTTGGAAGCCATACGTTAAACCTGCCGTATGCAAAAATAGGTCTCGAATGGTCATTGGACGTTCGGGGTCGCAAACCTCATAATTATCTGCATCACCGGACTTAAATACCTTGAGATTACGCCATTCAGGGATGTAGTGATGCACAGGGTCATCCAATAAAAACAGCCCTTGTTCAAATAATTGCATCATCGCAACACTGGTTAGCGGTTTGGTCATTGAGTAGATGCGAAACAAGGTATTGCGGTCAATAGGGTTAGCGCGTTCTTCATCTTTCATGCCATTTTGAAAGTAAGCCACTTCTTCCAAATGTTGTGAAACCAAACAGTTGTAGCCCGCTATCTTTCCATCGTTTACATATTGATCTAGGAGTTTTTCAACGTTTCCTAAGCGTTCGACAGATAGCTTTTTAGTTTTATTTTTCACTGACCTTTATCTCATTTTTTGTATTAGCAATATACTACCTTGTATGAACAAGCCATAAAAGATGCAACACCCAAAGTCTCTCCATAGCGTGTTTAAACGCATCGAATGATACGATTGGTACGATCGTTACTGACCATACTATTTGCACACTTAAACTGTCTGGTCTAAGCTTTCAAAAAAACCGGAGCGCACAGTGAAAAACGATTACCAAGTCCCAAGCAGTGGCGAATTTACTTTATCTTCGCTCAGCACAACACCTGCCGAGAAAACCGACAAAAAAACGCTTAAAAAACAGTTAAAAAAAGAAGTCGCCGCCATAGCCGACTTACAGCACCGATTGTATGCCGAAAACAAACGCTCCCTACTCCTTGTTTTCCAAGCCATGGATGCCGCCGGTAAAGACAGCACTATTCGTGCGGTGCTAACGGGCGTCAACCCAGCAGGATTCCAAGTCTTTTCTTTCAAACAACCTTCTAAAGAAGAACTCGACCACGACTTCCTCTGGCGCACCCAATGTAAAATGCCTGAGCGTGGGCGTATCGGTGTATTCAACCGCAGCTATTACGAGGAGGTGCTTGTTATTAAAGTCCACCCTGAGTACCTAACAGGACAGCGCATTGAAATACCTGAGGATAACGAAGCAGGTTTCTGGCAGGATCGCTATGACTCTATCAATAACGCAGAAGCGCACCTAGTTAAAAACGGCACGACTATATTAAAATTCTTCCTCAACGTGTCTAAGGAAGAACAAAAACAACGCTTCCTATCACGCATTCACGACACCGAAAAGAACTGGAAATTTTCAAACTCAGACCTAGGAGAACGCGCGCTCTGGGATCAGTATCAACAAGCTTATCAAGAGGCTCTGGCACACACCTCAACTGACGCTGCGCCGTGGTACGCTATCCCAGCTGATGACAAACCTTATATGCGTTTGCAAGTTGCAAAAATTATTCGTCAAAAGCTAGAAGCAATGAACCCCCAATACCCAGAGGTTCCAGAAAAAGTATTGGCCAAACTTAAAGATGCAGAGAAAGTGCTTGATGCGGAGTAGTGTCCGCCTAGCAGGAACCGGTCTTACAACGGGCAGTGATTCATCAAAATAGTGTCGGATGAATCACTGCCTGCAAACTACCACTCAGCCTACGCAACAGCGGCGGCTTTAGCTTTCTCAAGCTCCGCTAACAAATCAGCTGGCAACTCCAATGCTGCAACCAAGTCATCAAGATAAGCTTTTTCCAACGCGTTTTCCTGATCAATCAACATAGATGAAATCAGGTAAATTTCTGCTGCGGTTTCAGGGTTTTCGGCTAATTCAGCAAACTGCACAGGGGTAGTTGGGGAGGCAATTTCAGCCTGTACAAACCCAGCAATATCACCCGATAAGCCAAAGTCAGCAATCTTCTGATTAATGTCTGCCATTTCCGACGCATCAATATGACCATCGGCCTTAGCCGCTGCGATCATTGCTTTTAGTAGCGTTAAACTGCGGTCATTAGCTGCTGACTCGTCCAGCTTATCCACAGGTAGCACGGGCGACTTACCTTCATTAGCCGTTTCTGCAGCGCCTGCGGCTGACCAGTTTTTATAAGCCTGCCAAGCAATACCACCAACTGCGGCTAAACTGCCTAACTTTAATGCGGAACCTGTTAATTTCCTGCCTGACTTAGTCCCTACTAGCAAGGCCATTACGCCTGCCGCTAAGGCACCTGTCTTTATACCTGAGATCGTCGCATCGCGCTTTTCACCTGGTGCTTCGATATCTAGCTTCTTTTCAATAGCGGACTGGCCTTTAGAAGCCATGTCGCGGCCTGTTTGTAATAATTCTTCGAGTAAACGTTTAGCGTCCATTTTGGGGAATACCTTATTTTAGTGTAAATAGAAATGCACCCTAATTAGATAAGGGTAAAGATGCTAGTTATCAAGAAGCCAATCGCGCAGATTAGAGCACTTGCTTAACAAACGGTACGGTGATTTTAGCCTTATGACGAATACTTTCTTGGTCTAACACCTCAAGCATGGTCAGTAACGAACCCATGTCACGAGGATAATGGCGGTTTAGGTAGTCCAACACTTGATCACTTAGCTGAAAACCCCGCTGTCTTGCACGCTGCTTTAAAGCAAGGTGCTTGTCTGCATCAGAAAGCATTTCTAGGTTATACGTTTCACCCCAAATGAAACGTGAAGCCAAGTCTGGCAAGGTACATTTTAAGTGCCTAGGGTTGCTAGTCGCACTGAACAGCAAGCGCTGCTCTCCTGTTCTGGCTTGATTAATCAAACCAAACAACGCCTCTTCCCAGTCCCGATTACCTACAATACGATCGATGTCATCGACCACAATCAGATCCATCGTGTCTAGGCCCCGTGTCACACCCGGCCCATAATCTGACAGCGCTTTCAAAGGCAGGTAAGACACTCGTTGACCAAGATTTGTTGCCTGATTACAGCAGGCTTGTAGCAAGTGGGTTTTACCACAGTGCTGCTCACCCCAGATAAAGATCTGGCTGGTCGCAGAACGTTTTGAAAACGCTTCTAAAAGCGTCATTAAATCTTGGTTAGTTTGAGACGTGTAGAACGACTCAAAGCTCAGCCCGTCGCCTGTTGCGACATTTAGAATCATTTGCTGAGACATCAGAGTCGGTATATCTGGCTTTCCAGATAAGAATCATGAGCATGACGAAGCAGTACTGCAAGCACCGCGCAAATGGGTAATGCCAGCAAAATACCAAAGAAACCAAACAGCTGACCACCTGCTAATACACCAAAGATAACCGTAACAGGGTGCAGACCAATACGATCCCCAACTAACATCGGAGTGAGCAGAAAACCTTCAAACATTTGCGCTAATCCAAACACCACAAACACCCAAAACACCATCATCATGCTGCCCGTTTCAACCAGTGCAGAAATGCTGGCAATCGCCATTCCAACAATGAGACCCATGTAAGGGATAAAACTAATAATCCCAGAAATAATACCAATCAATAGGGCAAAATCGACCCCGACAATGGCTAGCCCCACACTATAAATAGTCCCCAGTACTAGCATCACCATGACCTGACCGCGCATAAACGCGCCCAGCATCTCATCCGACTCTTTAGCAAGCATCGTCACTTTAGGTTCAACATTGCGTGGCAATAGCTCACGAATATATTTCACCAAGCTATCCCAATCGCGCAGTAGGTAAAACGTTACCACAGGAATCAGGACTAAGTTAGCCGCCCAGCCCAATAGCGTAATACTTGATTTAGAAATCGTCCCCACAATGCTTTTAATTAAGCCGCCTGCTTTAGTCCATTCACGCGATAACGTGTTTGCCAAACTTTCACCGCCCACATCAGGCAGTGTGATGCCAAAACCGGCTAAAAAAGGCTCCAGAGAACTACCAAACCACTTCAAATACCCTGGCAGCTTTCTTGCAAAGCCAAGAATCTGATCTTCTAACAATGGAATTAATAGAACAAAAAAGGGCAGCATGATGGAAAAGACCACCACAAATACAATCAGTACGGCGTTTGTTCGGGAAATTTTATGCGTTTCAAGGCGATCAACGAGCGGATCACCGAGGTAAGCCAATAGCGCACCTGCCACAAAAGGCAACAAAATTGGCGACAACAAATACAGCAAAATGCCAGTGATGCTAAAAATGGCCAACCAAAACCAACGCGTATTTGCTGTCATATCAGAAACTCTTAGTTCAGATCTAGCACATCCTGCATGCTGTAAACGTTCGGTGCTTTGCCACCCAACCAATTAGCCGCTCGAATGGCACCTTTTGCAAAGGTCATCCGGCTTGATGCCTTGTGGGTAATTTCAATGCGCTCACCAATATCTGCGAACATCACTGTGTGCTCACCTACAATATCACCTGCACGAATAGTTTCAAAGCCAATCGTTTTACGATCACGTTGACCCGTTACGCCTTCGCGCCCATAAACCGCACACTCTTTTAGGTCACGATCCAGCGCTTTTGCCAGCACCTCACCCATCCCCAATGCAGTCCCTGATGGTGCATCGATCTTATGACGATGGTGAGCTTCAATCACTTCAACATCTACCGTATCACCCAGCACTCGGGCTGCCATATCGAGCAGCTTGAAGCACAGATTCACACCAACGCTCATGTTGGGTGCAAAGACAACCGGAATGGCTTTACCCGCCTCTTGAATTCGCTCTTTTTGCTCATCACTAAACCCCGTGGTACCAATAACAATCGATTTGTTATTCGCCACACACCAATCCAAGTGCGCCATTGTCGCGTCAGTGGTTGTAAAATCAATGAGGGTATCAAACTCGGTTGCATTATCTAACGAAGCAACGAGAGCCACATCATTTTTCCCAATGCCCGCTAGCTCACCAGCATCGGCACCCACGAGCGAACTATCTGGTAACACAGTCCCCACTGTTAGCGTACAGTTCTCATCTACCTGACATGCTTCAATCAGGGTCTTACCCATGCGTCCTGCCGCACCTACTACAGCAATCTTGTTCATGTCTTTTTCTCCCCGGTCAGCCAGTCTTTCACGCTGTCAAGGAAAGAACTGCTTTTGTCTCCCCAACCATGCTGCTCAGGGCTGTGTTTGGCACTTCCTTCGATAAGCGTATTATCCAATTCGCGCAGCAAGATCTTTTGCTCTTTAGTTAGATTCACTGGTGTTTCTACCTGAATCTTACAAAATAAATCCCCTTCAAAAGCGTCACGAACCGACTTCACACCCTTACCACGCATGCGGAATACTTTACCTGACTGTGATCCGGCGGGAATCTTCAAGTTAACTTTACCATTCAGTGTCGGTACTTCGACTTCTCCGCCTAGTGCCGTCATACTAAAACGAACCGGAATAGTACACCTTAAATCGCCGCCATCTCGCGTGAAAATATCATGCGGCCTAAGTTCCATTTGCACATACAAGTCACCCGCAGGCCCACCGTTTGTGCCTGCTTCACCCTCGCCAGATAAACGAATCCGGTCACCCGTATCCACTCCCATCGGAATTTTAACTTCTAATGTTTTGCTTTCCTCGACGCGTCCTTGGCCTTTACAACTGCTGCAAGGCTGTTTAATGATTTTTCCCTTACCCTGACAGTTAGGGCAATCTTGCTGCACGGCAAAGAAACCTTGCTGAATACGTACTTGGCCTTGACCATGACAGGTTGAACACGTTTCAGGTGTCGTACCTGATTTCGCGCCACTTCCGCTACAAGGTTGGCAAGTACGCAACGTTGGGATGCGAATGTCTACCGTCGTACCAAACACCGCTTGCTCAAGATCTAGATCAAGGTTGTATTGCAGGTCATTACCACGATACGCACGGTTACCGCCACCACGCCCGCCGCGCCCTTCGCCAAATATTTCGGAGAAGATATCGCCAAAACCACCGCCACCGAATCCACCACCAAAACCACCTTGGCCTGCTGAACCATCAACGCCTGCATGGCCAAACTGATCGTAGGCCGCACGCTTCTGTGGGTCTTTTAAAATCTCAAAGGCTTCCTGAATTTGTTTGAACTCAGCTTCAGCTTCTGGATTATCCGGATTACGGTCAGGGTGACACTTCATCGCTTTACGTCGATGCGCTGTTTTTATCTCACTGTCACTCGCACTTTTGCTAACACCGAGTACTTCGTAATAATCCGCTTGAGCCATACTGTTAACCTAAAATTTTATCGCTGTGTTATGCCATGATCTTTATATAAAAGATGCCTTTATTAACTGTTTTCCGTAAAGGAGAATCTAACAATTAATAAAGAAATCCTTTGCCAGCAAAAAGCAAAGCAGGCGCGCAGAGAAACTCTGCGCGCCTGGCGTCTTTAATGAAGCAATTGTTTACTTCTTAGTGTCGTCAACTTCTTCAAACTCAGCATCCACCACATCGTCATCAACTGGCTTTTTGTCAGAAGCTTGTGCACCTTCTGGCGCATCGCCTGCTGCTGCACCCGCTTGAGCTTGTGCCAACGCACCTGACGCTTCCATTAGCGCTTGAGACTTAGTCTCGATAAGCTCTTTGTTATCGCCTTTGATTGCTGCTTTAACTTCATCAACTAAGCCTTGAACCTTAGCCACTTCAGCAGGGTCAACCTTATCACCGAACTCTTTGATAGACTTTTCAGTGGCGTGAACCATGCCATCAGCCGAGTTACGTGCATCAATCAACTCACGCATTGCCTTATCGTCAGCCGCGTGTGCTTCAGCATCCGCAACCATTGCTTCGATCTCATCATCCGACAAACCTGAAGATGACTTAATCTGGATAGACTGCTCTTTACCCGTCGCCTTGTCTTTAGCCGACACGTTCAAGATACCGTTCGCGTCAATGTCCAAGCTTACTTCGATCTGAGGCATACCACGTGGTGCTGGTGGGATGTCTGTTAGATCAAAACGACCCAATGACTTATTACCAGACGCCATCTCGCGCTCACCCTGCAATACATGCACCGTTACGGCATTTTGATTGTCATCAGCCGTTGAGAACACTTGCTGTGCTTTCGTTGGAATCGTTGTGTTCTTGTCGATCAACTTAGTCATTACGCCACCCATGGTCTCAATACCAAGAGACAGCGGCGTAACATCTAGCAATAGAACATCAGTAACCGAACCACCTAATACACCACCCTGGATCGCAGCACCCATGGCTACCGCTTCATCTGGGTTCACATCTTTACGCGGCTCTTTACCAAAGAAGCCTGTTACTGCTTCCTGAACCTTAGGCATACGTGTTTGACCACCCACCAAGATAACATCATCAATCTCAGAAGCAGACAAACCGGCATCTTTCAATGCAGTCTGGCAAGGCTGAATCGTGCGTGTTACTAGGTCTTCAACCAACGCTTCTAACTTAGCACGCGTTACTTTAACATTAAGGTGCTTAGGACCGGATGCATCAGCCGTTACGTAAGGTAGGTTAACGT
>JBMZDT010000041.1:0-9653 GCA_049614505.1 Leucothrix sp. | reverse complement strand
TATTTTCAAGAACGCTTAGCGGCTTTGGAGGGCGGTGAGGCCTGTGTCGCAACATCATCAGGTATGTCGGCTATTTTGGCTGTTGTGTTAGCTTTATTTAAAAGTGGCGATCATATTGTTTGTTCGCACTCAGTCTTTGGCACCACAACGGTTTTATTTACCAATTATATCCAGAAGTTTGGTATCGAATTTGATTTTGTTGACCTAACTGATTTGTCTCAATGGCAGTCAGCCATTAAGCCTAATACAAAATTACTGTTTGCTGAAACGCCGTCTAACCCGCTAACTGAAATTGTTGATATTAAAGCCTTATCAGCGATCGCTCATGATGCCGATGCTTTGCTGGCGATTGATAACTGTTTTTGCACACCTGCTTTGCAACAACCGCTTAAATTAGGCGCTGATTTGGTGATTCATTCAGCGACGAAGTTTTTAGATGGGCAAGGGCGTTGTTTAGGTGGTGCGGTTGTAGGCAGTGCAGCGCTGGTTGGAAAAGAAGTTGCAGGCATCTTACGTTCGGGAGGGATGGTCATGAGCCCATTCAACGCTTGGGTCTTTCAAAAGGGTTTAGAGACGCTGAGTCTGCGCATGAAAGCGCACTGTGATAACGCCTTACAATTAGCGATTTGGTTATCAAAACAGGCCGATGTAAGCAAAGTCTACTACCCTGGCTTAGACAGTCACCCACAGCATGAATTGGCACTGAATCAGCAATCGGGCTTTGGCGGTATTGTTTCTTTTGAGATTGAAGGGACTCGGGACGACTGCTGGCGAGTGGTGGATAGCACGAAGATGATTTCAATCACGGCGAACCTCGGTGACACTAAGACAACAATTACGCATCCTGCATCAACAACGCACGGTCGCTTAAGTGACGAGCAGCGGGCGATTGCAGGTGTTTCAGATAGATTGCTGAGGGTGTCAGTGGGCCTTGAGGCTCTTGATGATATTAAGAATGATTTGTTGTTGTCATAGGGATAGTGCATTATTAAGCATTCAGTAAAAACCTCAAATTTTCAGCTTGCCGCTCATCACCCCCATCAGATAATCCCGAAGCAAGCTCAATTTCCCCGTGCCGAATAGCGATCGCTTTCATAACATAATTCCGAATAGGGCTATCATGCAAGCTGCCTAGCCTAGTGGCCCAAAAAGTAGAGTCCATATCCGCTTCTTCTTGGTCAAGGGTTGCTAGTGATTCAATCAAGCGAGGTAAGATCTTCTCTGTTTTTTCGATGATATAAGCAGGAACTTCCTCATCAGCGACAGGGGCGTCATGTAAAAATTCATCGGTAGACTCAGCGCTTGCAGCAGTATGGCCAGGGATTAGATTGCTGTATTCATCAATACGCGTTGCTAGCCAATTACGCATAGAAGCGTATTCTGTCGCATATTCCGTTTTGAAATCGCCAATGCTCAAGTGGGTATAGGCGAAAAAGTAACTGTCATAGTCAAAATGATTAAGCCCAACGGCGAATTCCTCAAAGTCGATAGGAATATGGTTACGCATATCCTGAAGCAGCGCAGGGGCTTCATCACCATTTGGGCGGCGAATGACATTGCCTGTAAATACTGGCGTGTCGTAGGCGTATTGATTGCTTTCGGCAAATGAGAGCACAATCACAACGCCTTCTTCTGCTGTGTTGCCGCCGATTCTAAGTGGGTAGAGTCGAACAGCGGGCTCTACATCGGGGTTAATTTGGTGCAATACGTTGTTAGTAATATGGCTTCGATCTAGCAGTCCGGCTAGGGAAATAGAGTGAACGCCTCGGGTGCGAATGTCGTTCCGATTGATGCTGATGTTTGAAAATAAACCATCACTGGCAAAGATGCCTTGCAAGACGCCTGCGTCTGAGCGTACTTGGCAGCCGCTGATAATGACATCGTTTAGGACAGTGCCTGCTAGTTGATCCGCTAGACGAGTACTTACCTTTCTACCATCAACAATAGACTCTTGTACTTTAGGTGGTGGAATGAGCTGTACCGCATCACGGTGTGCTGTGTCGTAGGCGCGAGTATCTTCTACTACCAGCCCATCTAAGGTGACGTGGTTGGCAGAAACACGCACGGCATCTGTTTGCTCTGCTTCCAGCACGATTGGCTCTACTCGTTTAAAGAAGCAGCGATTGTTCTGGTCTACTGCTACCTCAGAAGGGGCTTTCAGTAACTGATTACAGGTACGTTCATCTAACCAAAATAAATACTCATCCTGCATATCGTGTGGCGCTAAGTAAGTATTGTTGTGATCAATCAATGATTGCAATTGTGCTGCGCTTTCTTGATAGTTAGCAACTGCTTCATCTTGATCACGAAGGTAGCTATTTAAAATCACGTTCATATCAGCGATTTCAGAGTCTAGCTTGGTAATTTCTTGGTTGATTTGGTTCTTGTCACCCGCCTCTAAGTCAGGGTTGCTTAGCTGTGTTTCAAGCTCGGCAATGCGCCTGCGACGATTGTCAATGAGTGCAAAGTAGGGTGCTTCTTCAATGATAACCGACTCAAGGTAGGCTGAATCATCTTCAAACGGCCCAATATCTTGAAATAAAGCGCTTCTTAATTGTTTAAGGCGCGTAATGGATTGATCCTTGACGCTAGCGTAATGCGCATACAAGGTAAATGTATTGATTGTTGGCATTTTAATATTCCCCAATATTGATGCGATGTGTTAAACAACGGCCCAGCTGTTTTAATATTTCACATCTATACGTTAAAAGTGTTTTAGAATCAAACAGTGTATTAGCAGCGTGTATGGTAGTTTGACTATCATTTGAAACTATAGTTCTCATGAGCTGTCTTAATTGGTGCTCTCAATAGGGATAAACAATCATGATGAAATACGTAGCCTGTCTTGCCTTTCTTGTTTTTTATAGTGCTAGCACCATGGCGAGTGGGTTGTTTTTTAATAAGCTAACAACAAATGCGGTCTTGATTAATTTCAATGCTCCGGGGAAGAATCAAGTAGAAGGGAAAGGCAACTATTTCAAGCCTCGACTTAATCGTGTTGATGCGGCTACCCGTTCGGCAATTTTAAGCTATGAACGCAAACGAAAAACGCGCTATTCACCTGCTGTGCAGCGGCTATCTCGTTGCGATTTTATAGGTGCATTGGTTGAGTTAGATAACCTTTCGGGTACAAAAGAGCAGGTAGTGACTTATGCCAATGGCTGTCAACAGTCCCCTAATAAGTTGAAAACTGTTTGGTTGTTACAGTCAAAAAAAGCAGGCAGCCCTACCGTTTTGATAGCCGATCGAGGATCAATGCTGCGAATCCCTAAACCGCGCCGCAATGGCTTTAGATCAATTGAATTTAAATCAACAGGTCAACTAACGGTTGGTGTTGAGCGGAAGCGACACACGGCTAGCTGTCGTAAAACTTGGAACCGTAACGGTGGCCGCTATCGTGCCAGTCCAGAGGTCATTCGAGTTTGGGGACGCTCTGCACTAATGCCGGCATCTCCTGCTTGGTACAAACTACCTCAGCTGTATCCACACTTAAAAAGTCGTTTGCCTAAAGCGTGCCCAAAAAATTAGAAGCTTGGTGCCGAAGAGAGGACTTGAACCTCCACGAGCCGAAGCTCACCAGCACCTGAAGCTGGCGCGTCTACCAATTCCGCCACTTCGGCAAGTGATCTAGAACCCGATGACTATCGGAAGCGCGCAATTTAACGCTAGGTCTTTGCTTTGTCAATCCCCTTTGGCTCGGTGAGCAAAGTCACAGCGGCTTATCCATCGCATCCACATATAATTTTTGGAAATGATGCACCGCGTGTTCACTCAGCTCAGTGCGCTCAGGGTCAACCACAAACCGGCCTTGGTTGTAACCTTTAGAGTGTAAGCCTTGCTGTACGCTTTCACACAGCCCAACATCTTCAGGCTGTAACACATCCTTTTGATAAGCCATGGCTTCGGCTAGTTGTTCGCTTGGCTCAGGAGTTGAAATAAACCAATCTTGGTATTCGACAGTATTCACTGGGCCGTCGGGGAGCATTTGCAGGGTTGAGATATTCGGCTCGCCAGGGTAGACCCAGATGGTTAAATTAGGCCATAGGAACCAACCCGCATATCCAAAATCCACATCACCTGGTTTGAATGAGAAGGCTTTGCTGTCGGTGTTGCGTGCTTGGCCTGAACAATGGCTTGAGTAAATGCCATTGCTAATGCTGCGGTAAGATTTCATATCGACCAAATCAACAAAATCTTTGTGAGCAGGCGCACAGTGATAGCACTCTAAAAAGTTATCTACCATGACTTTCCAATTGCAGTCGACGTTGTAGGTATCACGTTGGGCGAATATAAGGTCGTCAATGCGTGGGCAGTAGTGGCGAATCTCTGCCTCTAAGCCAGCGGCTTGTTCAGCAAGCGGGGTGGCTTCAGGGTCAAGGTTAATAAAGACCATGCTACAGAATACTTCAAGCTGAACGGGTTTTAGTGAGAACTCACATTTGTTAAATCCAGGGATGTTTTCTGTGTTGCGGGCACTTTTTAGTGAGCCATCGTGGTCAAATCCCCAAGCATGATAAGGGCAGACAATCATGCCGGTTCGACCATTTCCTTCTAATAAAGCGTGGCCGCGATGTTGGCATACATTGTAAAAGGCATTTAAATCACCGTTGCGAGAACGAATTGCAAACACGTTTTGTCCGTGAATCGTCGCGGTGAGGTAGTCACCAGAGTTTGCTAACTGGCTTGCATGCCCGACGAACCACCAGCTTTTGTGGAAGATAGCGTCCTTTTCATGATCATAAATCTCAGCATCATGATAATAACGCGCAGGAATCGTAAAAGATTCTTCTGGCTTGTCGCTGAAAGGTTGGTCATCTGCTCGCGATTGCATGGCAATGGGTTTCATCTTCAAATTTCCTCCTGGCACCTTGATTACATTTTACATTTTACAGTTTGCAACCTTTATGCCTAACTAAAATAGTGCACTTTAGCAGAGCATAAAGCATCAACGTAAATCGGGCCAGAGTGGTAGGTGAAAATGGCTGTGAATATATGGCGCTAGTATGGTGTTAGTTTGGCTAGAGACTAGGCAGATACAGCCTGTCGTTTATTTTAGCACTCCGATACTCCCTTTATTAACTGGCTTGAAATTATTGTTGTACTCTGTAAGGATAAGTAAATACCCCGTTTAAAGTGACTGAGTGCCAGCGATGCAAATAAAAATAACGTTACTCATTAGTATTGTTCTCTTATCCCTATCTGCAAATCTTTGCCAAGGCCATCAAAGCGCCTTTCATGGTTTTGGTATGGATCAGCCGATTGTTAACTTAAAACAGCTTGGCCGTATTACGCACGGGCAGGTCAAAAATAGGCTGTGGTCTGATGACTATTGGGCAAAATATGCTGGCGGTTTAGCGTATCGCTATGCAGAGCCAGGTTTCTGGTTAGATATCAATAACCCTAAGCCCAATGATTGGAAAGTCCCGGGTTTACACATACTACGTAATCGTCCAGCAGCGGCTTTGATCAGAGAAGGTAAGGTGAATGCACTATCGCCTGCTGAAAAGTATGACTTGCTAGTGGGCGATTCAGGTTACTCCCTCACGCGAGCCTTTATCCAAGAAATAAATCACCGTACCGAACCTTGGGAAGGGTCGTGTGATGGTTGGGCTTATGCCGCTTACAATGAGGCGCCGCCTGTTAAGGCAGTCAATGTGCAAAATCTTGCAGGGCAGGCAATTACGTTTTATCCCTCCGACATTCGTGCCTTGCTGACATTACTGTACTCAGGATACCGAGTCTCTAGCTTTGGTGATAAATGCCATTCACCCAAACCGGCTACAGATGCTCAAGGTCGATTAGTGGATACTAATTGCCGAGACACCAGCCCTGCTGATTTTCATACGGTACTGATTAATCAAGTCGGTATTGGTCAACGCGGTTTTTCCGTGGATACGGACTATGCAAAAGAAGTGTGGAATCAGCCTGTTAAATCGTTCAAACTAAAGTATTTCAATCCGCAAACTTTTGCCGTGCATGCCAACGGGTATGATGCCAAGATACACAAATCACAGTTTAGCCGAGATCGTTTTGCGGCGCATCGTGATGCGCGTGGTACGCATATTGTGGGCGTTGATGTCGATGTGCAGTATCAAATGGAAGCGTTTCCAAAAGTTACTCATCATTTGTCACCCAGTCATGAAAAAGTGGCTTCCACAAGCTATCGTTACGATTTAGAGATCGATGCACAAGGTAATATTATCGGTGGTGAATGGGATATCAGCGCGCAGCGTAACCATCCCGACTTGATTACTTACGTAGCGACCCATAACTTAGTACTGAGCCAGTTTGATCGGCATATTCGTGGTAATAATTTGACCCAAGTACTACAGAGTTTACGCCCACATTTTGCCAAACAGGCATCAGCTAGAAAACGGCCATTGTTCAAAGTGGTTAAGGCATTGGCGCGTATGTCTCAATAGTTCTGTCACGAGTTGTATTATACTGCTTGAATTCTAACGCCAAGGAGCGATGTGTCATGGGTATTTTATCATCATTTAAATCAATGTTTTCAGGGGCACCTGCTGAGCCCAAGCAGCCTAAAGCGATGCCTTCAGAAGAGTATGAAGGTTTTGAAATCATTCCGATGCCCGCAGCAGAGGGTGGCCAGTACCGCTTAAATGGGCTGATTCGTAAAGACGGCAAAGAGCATCAAATGATTAGGGCAGATATGTTTGGTAGTCCAGATGATTGTGCTAATGAGATGAAACGTAAGTCAAAGATCCTCATTGATCAAATGGGAGAGCGCTTGTTTGGCTAATACCGAGCTTAGTGCCGATTGGCTGACGCAGCATATTCGTGACAATATTCCGCTGGCCTACATGATGCAGTTTGAAATAGTGGATTTGCAAGAGAATGCCATTGCAGTAGCTGCGCCTTTGGCTCCTAATATCAATATTCATGGCACGGGTTTTGCGGGCAGTTTGTATGCCTTGGCGGTGTTAACTTCTTGGGGGTTGACCAGTGCCATCGTGCTTGAATCAGGGTTTAAAGCGGATGTCGTGATTGCCAAGGCCGAAATCAACTACCGTAAGCCAGTTGACTCAGAGATTAAGTGTGTTTGCCTTTGTTCACAGGAAGCAAAATCCACGTTCATTAACACGCTTCAAAACAAGGCTAAGGGGCGTTTGCTACTCACCGTCAAAATTGGTGATAGCGATGAAGCGATACTCAAGGCCAGCATGGTTGCCATTAAACAAAGCTAATTTGCGCTATGCTTAAAACGGGGTATCTAGCTAAACCCACGTTTTAACAGTATAGTCATTTCTATGTATTTGAATATTAACGCTAAAATAATAAGCGAGGCACTATGACGGCTGAAGTCATTATATTAAATTCTTCTGGGGTAGCGTTAGCCGCCGACAGTGCGGTCACGATCGGTGGCACTAAAATATTCAATACAGCAATTAAGTTGCTGGCATTGTCCAAGACTCAACCCGTTGGGATTATGGTCTATGGGAACGCAGGGCTAATTGGAGTGCCTTGGGAAACGCTGATTAAACTGTACCGAGCCCAGCTAAAAGATACTCAGATGAGTAAGTTGGAAGACTATAGCGATGATTTTATGAAATACATTGCTAGTCGTCAGGACTTATTCCCAGAAGCGCTTGAAAGGCAATGGATTGGCAGTAACTTATTTCGTTATTACACGTCGCTACGCGAGGCGCTGTTAAAAAAGCTGGAGCCTGGCTTGGCAGCGGGTAAGCCCGTTTCTAACGAAGGGGTGGTTAAGCTTTTTGCAGAATTAGTCGATGACAAACACAAAGCGTTTGCCGCAGAGAAGTTTGCAACCGGCATGGACGAGGCGTTCGAAGCGAAGTCGCGTACTCATTACTTAAGTTTGTTTAAAGAATTTCAGGATGGCGTATTTCAAAGTCTTAAAATAGAGCAGCAGACGGCTGACAAGTTGAATGACTTGGCAATTTTCTTGCACACACGGGCGGTGTTTTCACGTACCTCAGGGTTGGTGTTTGCAGGTTATGGGGAGTCAGAGATCTACCCATCGGTTGTCAATATTGAGCTTGAAGGCGTGCTTCAGGGGCGTTTGAAATACCGTTTGCGTACTGACAAGTCGCGTAAGATTAGCAGTAACCGTGACGCGTTTATCTACCCCTTTGCCCAAGAAGACATGGTTAATCTGTTTATGAACGGTGTGAATACACGGGTGCTGTCCCATATGCAAACGGCGCTAACGGGTTTTATTGAAAAGGTACCTGATCTGATTAAAGATGATGACCTGAAGTCGGAAGACCGTTCGGCTGCTGAAATCAAAGATGCGTTATTATTAAACCTTCGAGCGATGTTAGGTTCTTATTACCAAGACTTTGGGCAACATATTAGAACAGATCACATTACCCCAGTAATGAATATGGTCAGGGTATTGCCAAAGGATGAATTGGCTTCAATGGCTGAAGCTTTGGTGAATTTAACGGCATTTAAGCGTAAAGTAACCAACACATTGGAAACTGTGGGTGGGCCCATTGATGTGGCTGTGATTTCCAAAGGGGATGGATTGGTTTGGGTAAAGCGCAAGCACTATTTCCCACCAGCGCTTAATGCGAGCTTTTACAAAAATTATTTCAGAGGTATAGATAATGACTGATATCCCTGCAACAACACTGTTCCATACGTTGGATCAACTCAAAGGAGCGTTGTTTCCTTTAGAGACCGTGCCACCAGAAGAGGCATTGGTGAAAGAGGGTGATGTGGATGAGGCTGAGATTTTAGCGAATAAGCTGATTGAAGATTTACTCAAGCCACCAGGTAATCACGAATGACTGAGTTTGTTGTGTTGTACTGGCATTGGATTGTGCTTGGTTTTGGCCTAATGGCATTAGAAATTCTGCTACCTTCGTTTGTGGCGCTGTGGTTTGGTGCAGCGGCTGTGGTAGTGGGGTTATTAGTGCTGCTGATTCCCTCGCTGTCTGTCGCCATTCAAGTTGTGCTCTGGGTGCTTGTCTCAATCTTATTCACTTGGCTATGGTTTCGTTTTATGCAGCCTTTAGCCGTTGATAAAACGAAAGCCGGGCTGTCGCGTGAGGCAATTATTGGTGAAACAGGTCAGGTGTTATCTGCGCCAACCCCTGACAGGCGTGGCGTCATGCGTTTTTCAGTGCCTATTCTAGGGGCAGATGAGTGGACGTTTATTTGTAGTGATGAGGTGAATTCAGGAGATCGTGTCAGAGTGACGGATATTTCTGGTAATGATCTGATTGTGAATAAGGTATGAGGTAAGACATGATTGATGCAGGTTTAATTTTGGCGCTAGCGCTATTCTTTATTGTTTTTCTAACAATTTCTAAAGGGGTTCGTTTAGTCCCACAAGGTTATAAATGGGTCGTGCAGCGTTTGGGTAAGTACCACTCGACGCTACAACCTGGGTTAAATATCCTGATTCCATTTATTGACTCGGTTGCTTATAAAGTGACTACTAAGGATATTGTTTTAGATATTCCGTCTCAGGAAGTGATTACTCGCGACAATGCGGTGATTGTGGCAAATGCGGTTGCTTATATTAATATCGTGTCGCCTGAAAAGGCTGTCTATGGGGTGGAGAATTATGTTGTAGCGATTCAAACCTTAGTACAAACCTCACTGCGTTCAATCATTGGTGAGATGGATTTGGATGCGGCGTTGTCATCGCGTGATCTAAT
>JBMZDT010000040.1:0-9696 GCA_049614505.1 Leucothrix sp. | reverse complement strand
TAGCCAATGCGCCCTTTATTAAAGTGGAAGCCACAAAATTCACAGAGGTAGGCTATGTTGGTAAAGAAGTTGACTCGATTATTCGTGATTTAGCAGACATTGCGGTCAAATTGACTCGCGAACAGGAAGTTGAAAAGCATAAATACCGTGCAGAGGATGCTGCTGAAGACCGTATTTTAGATATTTTGCTGCCCGGTCCAAAGACTGAACAAAAAGCGGATAACTGGTTTGATACCGATGGGAACGAAAAACCACCGGTCACTGGTGATAATTCAACACGTCAGAAATTCCGCAAAAAGCTGCGTGAAGGCCAGCTAGACGATAAAGAAGTCGAATTGGATTTGGCACAAGCAATGCCTAATGTTGACATTATGGCGCCTCCTGGCATGGAAGACATGGCCAGTCAATTGCAAGGCATGTTTTCTAACATAGGCAGTGGAAAGACACAGAAACGTAAAGTTAAAATCAAAGATGCGCTAAAAATTCTGGCTGAAGAAGAAGCCCAGAAGATGCTCAATAACGAAGACATCAAACTGACTGCCATTCAGAACATTGAGCAAAATGGCATCGTCTTTTTAGATGAGATAGATAAAGTTGTTCGTAAAGGTTCGCAAGGGGGCGCTGATGTCTCTAGAGAAGGCGTACAGCGCGACCTGCTCCCCTTGATTGAAGGCTGCACGGTCACAACCAAGCACGGTATCGTTAAAACAGATCACATCTTATTTATTGCCTCCGGTGCTTTCCACCTTGCCAAGCCATCTGATTTAATCCCAGAACTACAAGGTCGTCTGCCCATTCGTGTGGAGCTAGAAGCACTAACCGCTAAAGACTTTGAACGTATCTTAGTTGAGCCAAACGCGTCACTTACAGAACAGTACATCGGCCTATTGAAGACAGAGGGCGTCGATTTAGAATTCACACAAGATGGGATTGAGTGCCTAGCAAGGCATGCGTTTGATGTTAACGAAAGCACTGAAAACATTGGTGCACGTCGTCTACATACTATCGTTGAGCGCTTGCTTGAAGACGAGCTTTACCGCGCACCTGACTGTGAGCCCAATATTGTGGTGGATGCCGCAAAAGTGGATGATGTATTGGGCGAGCTCGTCAAAGACGAAGACCTCTCTCGTTATATCTTGTAAGGTATTTCAGCGCATTGGGTTTAAGATTACAATGAAGCGAATCACAGCACACAACGGATAACATTATGACACCCACGAATATTGCCTTACACCAGAAGTCACGACTACTGGAGCTCACATGGCCAGATGGCGTGGTTCATAACCTCCCTTGCGAGTACCTGCGTGTGTACTCGCCTTCTGCTGAAGTTCGCGGCCACGGCCCTGGTCAAGAGCAGCTGCAATTAGGTAAAGAGAATGTGAATATCACCGGTATCGAGCCCGTGGGGCATTATGCTGTCAAGCTGGTGTTTGATGACAACCACGACAGCGGGCTTTACGACTGGGGCTTGCTGCGTGAGCTGGGTGATGAATACGAGGCCCACTGGGCAGACTATTTGAGCCGTTGTGACGCTGCGAATTATGTCCGTAAAACTGATGGCCAGATCATTTGATATGAATGATTCGGCGATCAAGCAACTGATACAACAACTACAGTTTAACCCAGATGGTTTGATACCCGCGATTGCCCAACAACATGATACAGGCGAAGTGTTGATGATGGCGTGGATGAATGAAACCTCAATGACTGAAACCCTTAAGACCAATCGTGTGTGCTATTGGTCACGTTCGCGCCAATCTCTCTGGCGCAAAGGGGAAAGTTCTGGGCAAGTCCAAATGCTAACAGGGTTTAGGGTTGACTGCGATGCAGATACCCTCTTACTTGAGGTCGATCAAACTGGCCCAGCCTGCCATACCGGTCGGCGTAGTTGTTTTTACCGTATTGTTAAAGGCAATGAGCTTATTACTGATGCTGAGCCGTTGATCGACCCAGCCACCCTTTACGGCCAATGAAAACACTCTTGCTCTGGTTAATCCGTGGCTATCAATTAGTTTTGAGCCCGGTTATTGGGGCAAACTGCCGACACGAGCCGACCTGTTCACACTATTCCTTGCAAGCCATCCAACGCTTTGGTGCCATTAAGGGTTTTTGGCTTACCTTGAAACGCGTCGGTAAGTGCCACCCTTGGGGTACCTGGGGTTATGATCCTGTTCCTGAGAGAAAAACGAGTCGTTAACGGTAGACTTCCAACTTCTTCAGACTCGACATTGCAATGGGCACCTGTGCCGCACCTTCCTTTCGACGCAACGTCACTATCAGATCCCCACCTTGTACAGCGTCCAGCTTACCTGACGCGCTTTTACCGTCTTTCCAAGAAACACGCACTCGCATGCCAATGGCGCGCCGAGCATTAAAAATACTCATGTCACGATAATGAGGGTTGGTGTAAACCTTGTTCTTTTGTTTTTCCAACGCGGCCTGCGCTTCGGGTGTTAGGAAGTCATTGGTCGAGTATTGCTCATCCATCTCCTCTTCAAACACTTCCTCAACATTAGCAACGGGTAAGACAACCTCTTTTCCAGTAATCATTGACGTTATTTGTGCTTTTGTGCCGACAAAGAACATATTAGCTGAGGCAAACGTTCTATCAACAGACAAACCCAATGCAACAACCACAACGACCGATAAAATCAACCCGATAAACACACCCGCTACGTTGGTTGTGAAAGCGCTGACAACGCTCAACCTTGCAAATAGAACATAAGCCAATGTTGTCAATACTAAAGGCAGCCCAATCTGCAAACCCAATTTAAGCATGGGCTCCAATGTCAACACATCCAACAGAATGAGTGCTGCCATAGAGAAGATCAATCCTACCAGCCAGCAGGCAAAAATAATCGGCATTTTCCAATGCCGCGCTTGCAGCTGTTTAGCAATGTGACTGGTTAGCCAGAGTGTAAGCAAAAAGGATACGATAAGAATCGGAAACGTTAACATCTCCATTGGGCAGACCTTATTTTTATGGTTGGCAATGCGCTGATTTAAGCAGCTGCATTGCCTATTTGGCAACCATTACCCGATGAATGTAACGCTATCCTCTAGCCATTATTCCTCAACTAATGTGACCACAGGTAAACGGTTTTTAATTGCTTTTTCTTTATGCCCACGCTTAATTGCGCTGCTAATGGCCGCTTTTACCAGCTTGCGGTCACCGGCTTTTTCCTCAACACGATCCGCCCAGTACAAACTTTTTTTAGTACGTCCTTTATCCACATCGTAAATGCGAATATCAAAACCAATGGCGCTCCCTGTTTCTGGTGAATCCCCTAGCTTTTTCCAAGGAATGACCGTGGTAATCTTGTAACCCGAATCAATTTCAGTAAACAAGGTGTTTTTACGACTGCCCTCTGCGTACCTAATTTTCATACGGTTACGCAAATTACCCAGCTGTATTGTCAGCTCTACGCCATCGCCTTTTTCCACTCGGTCATCATTGACAGATACACCCAGGTACAAATTGCGATCATCCCAGTAAGCCTGCCACTTCCCAACAACCGTTGATGGTTTGGATGGATCACGGTTAGGCGAGTAAATCGGCCAGAAATCATCCAATGACCCGATTTGATCAGGGGATCGAACTTTAGTTAACGAGACACCCTGCTGAGCCGTCACCGTATTCATTTGAATGGCCGCATCAGACTTGGGTGAAAGCCCTGCCTTATCTTCCATATAGCTCAAAATCGCATCGTACTTTGGTGCTTCAGAGCGTGCCTGCGAGATATATTCTTTGATACCCCAACTCCCATACCAACTATAAATACGGGGCGCGCTAAACTGTACGAACAGCTTACCACCCGCCTTTTCCCATTCTGCTAAGTATTTTTTATACAGCTCCCCCATGCGTCGGTCACGGTTAGCCGCATACAGCAGCGCATTATTACCATCATCGGCTTTGCGCGTATTCCAATCTACTAAGTGCTGACCACCTTCATAAGCCACCAAGTCAACATCAAACACCTCCGCAACTTTTGCCTGCTGCTGCATTTGGCGAACGCTCGCTGCAAACCCTTTCTTAGAGCGACGATTGTTTATCGCTTTAAAGATATCATCCACTTTCTTAGCACGCTGAATTGCTTTAATGGTGGCCCCAAAATACGGAGCAACAGCCAAGGCATCAGTTTTCTTAAACGCCTCTTGATAACTCAGCAGATCATTCGACATCTTTGGATTACTCGTCCATGCCCCCATTACCCTTACTAGGCGATCGGTTCCACCAAAGACTTTCTCCCAAATATCAAATACCTGCACACTACGATAAGAATGGTACTTCGTCCGTGCTTTGTTTTTATCTTTATCTAAACCTAACTTAAGACCTTGGTTAATCGCATAGTCATGGTGTACAAAAATCGGGTTCCAGATCTCATTACTGTACTCGATATAAGCACGTAACCCTGGCTTCAATAAACGGTTGACCGTCTCTGCAAACTGTTGAACATAATCATCACTTGCTTGGTAAGGCATCGAGAACCAAGCATCCGAGTTAACGCTATTGGCAATGTCCACCATCACCTCAACGGGCGCACCGCGTGAATAAGTCCCTTCACGACCACCCCAAGTCGCCTCATCAGGATGGTGACGATCTTCCCAGTTTTGCACTGGGTTTCGCGTCATGCCACTCATATTCATAAAACGAATCACCTGAAAATCCTTAATGAAATTTAAATAATCAGGGTTGTAGCGAACCGTTTTGTAATGTTTGGCAAAGGACAGGAACTGCTCACCCTTACACTCGGTTTCATCATCAACACGAATGTATGGATTGCCATTACAAATACCACCTGGCAGCAACACACGTATATTGCGAACATAGTTGGATGGATCTGTTTTTTTAATACTCAGTGAAGCATTTAAGATCTTATCTTCACCTGCTTTGATTTCGATAATATCCATGCCTGTACGGTGTGCGACTAGCGCCGCATCATTACCGTAGTGGATTGTGCCCTTGCCTTCATAGAGCACAGTATAAAATCCATCTGGCACCGTTCCCGCAGGCAGACGGTTTAGAAATTTCGTTAACGCCTGACCGCCTTTTAAATCTTTTGGCCAGCCATTCGTATCATAAACCACTTCTTTACCACTGCCCCACGGCGAGGTTTCAGAAAAAGGAATCGAAGACTTAAATAAATCAACGAACTGCACACTGGAAGTATCTTCTTTAATGTCAGCAGTATTGATTCCCATGATCTTACCTGCTCGCTTAAAACCCGTTGTGTCACCACTAATGGGCACTACTTCGGGTAATGGCTCCTTAGGCTTTTTAGCCTGCTCGTCCTGAACAGAAGGCTCAGAAGTTTTTGGTGCTGCGCTTGTGGGGTCATCTGCTTGACTGGCCGGGGAGTCGGGCTCGCCAGCTTTGATCACTTGAGACGTTGGCGTTGTCGATGAGTTTCGAGTGACTTCTTTGCCTTTTGAGAACAGTGTGTAAGACAAGGCTGCAAAACCAAGCATCCCGAAAAAAAACAGATACAGAAGGATATCTTTTAGTAAACGCATTTAATTATTATTCCTTTAATCATGCCGCCAACCTGATTCCATCAGGCTATTACCGTGCATTTTCTAATTATTCTCGATTATATCTCAATGCTCATAAAGCAACCATTGCAGCGCGTGGTACTACGACTCTAATTTGCCAGCATCTCGATCACGTGCAAAATCTAGCATTCGTTGGGTTGAACGGAGCGCTTTCGTGCGTACCTCTTCATCCACAAAAATTTCATTATTTCCTTTTTCTAATACTGACAGCAGGTTATCCAGACCGTTCATTGCCATCCACGGACAATGTGCACAGCTTTTACACGTCCCACCTGCACCATTAGTTGGGGCTTCAATAAATTCTTTATCGGGAGCCGCTTTTTGCATTTTGTAAAAAATGCCTTTGTCTGTAGCAACAATAAACTGCTTATTTGGCAGACGCTGAGCTGCATTAATGATTTGCGTGGTAGAACCCACCACATCCGCCAAGGCAATGACATCCGTTGGTGATTCAGGATGCACTAAGACGGCTGCATCCGGATATTGTTCAATTGCTGCGCCTAAAGCACGGGATTTAAACTCATCATGTACAATACAAGCCCCCTGCCAACGCACCATTTCAACCTGCGTTGCACGCTGGATGTAATTGCCTAAGTGGCGATCGGGTGCCCACAAAATCTTTTTACCTTGATCGGCTAACCAAGACACAAGGTCTAAGGCAATGCCCGATGTCACGACATAGTCTGCACGCGCCTTAACCGCTGCACTGGTATTGGCATAAACCACCACCGTGTGATCAGGATGCTCATCACAAAACGGCGCAAATTCTTCAATTGGGCAGCTCAAGTCTAACGAGCATTCAGCGTCTAAGGTCGGCATCAATACCCGCTTTTCTGGGGTTAGGATCTTCGCCGTTTCACCCATAAAGCGTACTCCAGCCACAACTAACGTTTTAGCCGGATGTTCATTACCAAACTTCGCCATATCCAGTGAGTCAGACACATAACCACCCGTCTCTTCCGCAAGCTCTTGTAGTTCACGGTCAACATAGTAATGAGCGACTAAGACCGCATCCTGCTCTTTTAACAATTTTTTGATCTTCGCTTTTACTTCCACTTTCTGCTCAGGAGAATAGACAGGGCGCAATGACTCAATCTTCGCCGTCGCAGGGTAGATAATCTCAGGCAGAACAGGGGCTGTTACTTGTGCAGACATCGCTTATACTCACTCTATTATTTCCCAGCGATTGTACCAAACAACCATGCCAGATAAAAATCCCAAGAAACCACTTATTCTCGTCGATGGTTCATCCTATCTGTTTCGTGCATTTTATGGCTTGCCCAACACCCTGACTAACCCAAAAGGCAATCAAACCAATGCGATTCATGGGGTATTGAATATGCTGGATAGCTTGCGTAAAACCTACGAGCCAGAACATATGGCCGTAATTTTTGATGCAAAGGGAAAAACCTTCCGTAACGATCTTTACCCTGACTACAAAGCAACTCGCCCTCCCATGCCTGAAGAGCTGCGTTACCAAATCGAACCGTTACATGAGATGGTCTTAGCGCAAGGCTACCCAATGCTAGTAGTACCTGACGTTGAAGCGGACGATGTCATTGGCACCCTAGCAACGAAGTATGAAGGGGAAGTAATCATTTCAACGGGCGATAAAGACATGGCACAGTTGGTTAATGAGCGCGTCAGCCTTATCAACACGATGTCCAATAGCTTTCATGACATCCAAGGCGTTATTGACAAATACGGGGTACGCCCTGATCAAATCAAAGACTACCTCACCCTAATGGGCGATAAGGTTGATAACATCCCTGGCGTGGACAAAGTAGGCCCTAAAACAGCGGTTAAATGGCTAGCAGAGTATGAGACCTTAGACAACATTATTGAAAATGCGGACAAATTCAAAGGCAAGATTGGTGAATATTTAAGGGAGGCTATTCCTCGCTTGCCGCTCTCTTATGAGCTAGTGACCATTAAATGTGACCTAGATTTAAACTGCTCAGGTGAGTCGCTCAGTTTTAGCAAAGAAAATACCCAACGCCTAGTTGAGCTCTACACAGAACAAGGCATGCGCACCCGCTTATCGCGCCTCACCGAAAGCAGCCCAGATGCAGTAACAACACTTGGCGAACCGTCACCCGATGCGAAATTTATCCCAACAGTTGAGGAAGTCGGTGAGGTTAAATACGAGTGTATTTTAAGCGAGGCACAGCTTGATAACTGGATAGAACAGTTATCCGTTGCTAAATTATTCTCGTTTGATACTGAAACCACCAGTTTAGATTATATGGATGCCCGCATTGTTGGTTTGTGTTTTTGCATCACCTCTGGAAAAGCAGCTTACCTGCCATTAGCCCATGACTATGAGGGCGCACCTGAGCAATTAGATTTCGATACGACCATGGCGCGTTTAAAGCCTATTTTACAAGACCCTACCCGCCTCAAAGTTGGGCAGAACCTAAAATATGATCGCTCGGTACTGCTCAATCATGACATTGAGCTACGCGGCATCGTTCATGACACCATGCTGCAATCGTATGTACTGGACTCAGTCGCCAACCGCCATGATATGGATACATTGTGTGAAAAACATTTAAAACACAAAACTATCAAATTTGAAGACATCGCAGGCAAGGGGAAAAAACAGCTGACGTTCAATCAAGTCAACTTGGAGGATGCGACAGAATACGCTGCGGAAGATGCCGATGTTACGATGCGGCTACACCGCTTTTTTGGCCCACAGATTCAATTTCTTAAGAACCGCCAGCAACTCAATCAAGAAAAATTGTACCGCGAAGTTGAGTTGCCATTGCTCAGCGTCCTATCGGATATTGAGCGCACTGGCGTAAAAATTGATCCTGAGATGCTAGCGGTTCAGAGCCAACAGCTCACCGCACGCATGACTGAACTAGAATCGGCTATTTATGAACTCGCGGGTGAAACCTTTAATCTCGGCTCACCCAAGCAAATTCAAACCATTTTCTTTGACGAAGACAAGCTTAATCTACCCGTTATTCGTAAAACGCCTAAAGGCCAGCCGTCGACCGCAGAGGATGTGTTAACAGAGCTTGCCGAAGAACACAAGGTACCGCGTTTATTGATGGAGCATCGTGGGCTTAGCAAGCTGAAATCGACGTATACTGACAAACTACCACTACAAATTAATGCCTCAACTGGCCGGGTACATACCTCTTACCAACAAGCTGTGGCAGCAACCGGGCGTTTGTCTTCTACCGATCCTAATTTACAAAATATTCCTGTGCGTAATGCTGAAGGACGACGCATTCGTCAGGCTTTTGTTGCACCTGAGGGCTATAGCATTCTTGCGGCTGATTATTCGCAAATTGAATTGCGCATTATGGCGCATTTATCAGGGGATGAAGGGCTCCTCTCCGCCTTTGCTGAGGGTAAAGACATTCATCAAGCCACCGCCGCTGAGATATTCGGAGTGAAATTGGAAGATGTTACTAATGACAATCGACGCGCTGCTAAAGCCGTTAACTTTGGCTTGATTTACGGCATGTCTGCCTTTGGCTTAGCCAAGCAACTCAATGTACGCCGTGGTGAAGCCAAGCAGTATGTTGACCTTTATTTTGAGCGCTACCCTGGTGTTAAAGCCTACATGGAAGACACCCGTGAGCAGGCCAAGGAAACCGGCTACATTGAGACACTCTTTGGCAGACGTTTGTACCTGCCAAATATCAACGCAAGAAACCATATCCAACGCAACCACGCGGAAAGAACGGCGATTAATGCCCCAATGCAGGGTACCGCTGCCGATATTATCAAAATGGCCATGATTTCAGTCCATGACTGGCTATCCGAAAAAACCACGGATACAAAGATGATTATGCAGGTGCATGATGAATTGGTGTTTGAGGTAGCGAATGAGCAGTTGGATTTGGTGCGGGATACGGTTGTGCATCGAATGACTGATGTAGCAGAATTAAAAGTACCCCTGCTAGTTGAGACTGGGGTTGGAGTTAATTGGGATGAGGCACATTGATTAATGATGGAAAGCCCATACCAACCCCCAAAATCTAACCTCGACAACGGCATCACTGAACCAAAGTCAAAAACAGGGTGGAAAATCTATTGTTGGCTCATGGTAGCCTTACACCTACTGTTGACGGTTGCGCTAATTTTATTACCAACCGATGAGTCAGTGACGGCCGACATTATCCT
>JBMZDT010000039.1:0-9703 GCA_049614505.1 Leucothrix sp. | reverse complement strand
CAGACACGTTACTGGAACCCAAAGATGGGCCCATACATCTATGGTCCACGTAATAAAATCCATATCATTAACTTAGAGAAGACGCTTCCTATGTTTAATGATGCTTTGAACTTCACGGGTAAGTTAGCTTCAAAGGGTGGCAAAATACTGTTTGTTGGAACGAAGCGTGCTGCACAAAATACCGTTCGTGAAGAAGCGCAGCGCTGCAAAATGCCTTACGTGAACTTCCGCTGGTTAGGTGGCATGTTGACTAACTTCAAAACAGTTAAGCAGTCAGTACGTCGCTTACATGAGCTAGACAAGATGATTGCTGATGGCAGCATGCAGTCTCGCGGTAAGAAAGAGATTTTGACGCTGACACGCGAGCTTGAGAAGCTTGAGAAAGGCTTGGGTGGTATTAAAGACATGCGCTCACTGCCTGATGCGCTGTTTGTGATCGATGTTGGTCATGAAGATATTGCTGTTAAAGAAGCGGTTACACTAGGTATCCCAGTTATCGGTGTTGTTGATACAAATAATGGCTTGGAAGGCGTTGATTACCCAATCCCAGGTAATGATGACGCGATTCGTGCGATTCAGCTATATGCGTCAGCGGTAGCTGACAGTATCGTTGAAGGCCATGTCAGTGCTGCAACGACGGCTGAGCAAATGGCTGAGGCGGCACCTGCTCAAGAAGCAGCAGCACCCGCTGCTGAAGAGGCACCTGTGGCAGCAGCAGAAGCACCTGCTGTTGAAGCGGCGGCAGAAACTGCACCAGCCGCTGAGTAATAGTGTTTGGGGCTTGTAAAACAGCCCTTTCACCAAATATTACAGAAAGAAACAAATTTTAGGATAAGAGTTATGGCTATTTCAGCTGCGATGGTAAAAGAGTTACGCGAGCGTACTGGCGCTGGCATGATGGACTGTAAAAGAATGCTCACTGAGACCAACGGTGACATGGATGCTGCGATTGACTTAATGCGTAAGTCAGGTGCAGCAAAAGCAGATAAAAAAGCAGGGCGTATTGCGGCTGAAGGTCGCGTGATGATTTCTTTAACAGATGACAAGAAAGAAGGTGCCATCGTTGAAGTTAACTGTGAAACAGATTTTGTTGCGAAAGATGAGAATTTCATTAACTTTACAAATGCGGTAGCCGCTCAGTGTCTATCTGACAAGCCAGCTGATGTCGATGCTTTGTCTGATCTTCCGTTAGACTCCGGCGAGTCTATTGCTGAAACGCGCACGAATTTGGTTGCTAAAATTGGTGAAAACATTCAAGTCCGCCGCTTTGAGTTGCTTGCTGCTGCCGATTCTGATGCAGAAATTAGCTACTATCAGCACGGTGAGCGCATTGGTGTTGCCGTTGTACTAAAAGGTGGTAATGAGACGCTGGGTAAAGATATCGCAATGCACATTGCTGCGAGTCGTCCGATTTGTGTGTCTGAAAATGAAGTTCCTGCTGAAGTGCTTGAGAAAGAGAAAGAAATCTTAATTGTTCAAGCGCAAGACAGCGGTAAGCCAATGGAAATCATTGAAAAGATGATTCAGGGCCGCATGCGTAAGTATTTAGCTGAGGTTACTTTGCTAGGTCAGCCATTCGTTAAAGATGGTGATCAGACCGTTGCTCAACTACTGAAATCAGCAGGTGCTGAAGTCGTTAGCTTTATTCGCTATGAAGTGGGTGAAGGTATTGAGAAGAAGCAAGAAGATTTTGCTGCCGAAGTGATGGCGCAGGTCAATGACGCAGGCTAAGTTAGTTGGTTAAAAATCAACACTTTGATCGCGATTTAAAAAAGGGACGTAGCAACGTCCCTTTTTTTTATGTAGTCTAAGCGAGTTTGCGGTGCAGCAAATAATCATACTTACCAACGATGTGTCTTTTATAGGTAAGTTTTAAGGATCAGAGAAAAAAGGTTGGATAATAAATTGGAACGTCCTAAACGCATTTTACTTAAGCTCAGTGGCGAAGCCCTAATGGGAGGTTTAGCATTTGGTCTAGACCCAGATGTATTAAGTCAAACCGCTAAACAAATTGTTGAGGTGCAGCAGCAAGGAACACAAGTTGCCCTAGTTATTGGTGGGGGCAATATTTTTCGTGGGGCAGGTTTGGTTAAAAGCGGCATCAATAAAGTGAGTGCTGACCAAATGGGTATGCTGGCCACAGTGATGAATGCACTGGCTATGCAGGATGCGCTGCATAAGCAGGGTGTGAGCTGCCGCGTTATGACCGCGATGCAAATTGACCAGGTGGGTGAAAGCTTTTCGGCTGAGCGTGCCCAGCGCTACCTTGATCAAGGTGAGGTGGTTATCTTTGCAGCTGGTACGGGTAGCCCTTGTTTTACAACAGACAGTGCGGCGAGTTTGCGCGCTATCGAAATTCAGGCCGATCTTCTGCTAAAAGCTACAATGGTGGACGGTGTTTATGATGCAGACCCTGCGAAAAATCCTAATGCAAAGCGTTATGATAAGCTAAGTTTTAACGATGCCATCGAACAGCGCTTGGGTGTTATGGATTTGACAGCGATGGTATTATGCAATGAAAATAACATGCCAATGCGCGTGTTCAATATGTTTGAGTCCGGTGCATTAGCCGCTATCTTGGATGGGCAGGCAGTCGGAACTTTAGTTGAGGTAGTAAAATAAAATGATTGATGAAATTAAAACTGACGCCGAATCGAGAATGGGAAAATCTATCGATTCACTGAAAGATGAAATGGCTAAAGTTCGTACGGGTCGTGCACACCCTTCGTTGTTAGATCATATTAGTGTGGAATCTTATGGTGCTATGGTGCCACTAAGTCAAGTGGCTAATGTTGGTATTGAAGACTCTAGAACACTCACGATTACACCGTGGGAAAGAACCATGGTGCAAGTAATTGAAAAAGCGATTATGACATCAGACTTGGGGCTTAATCCTAATTCTGCTGGAACGGTGATTCGTGTGCCGATGCCTGCATTGACAGAAGAACGTCGTAAGGATTTAGTTAAGGTAGTTAAGGGTGAAGCAGAGAACTCCAGAGTTGCCATCCGTAATATTCGCCGTGACGCTAATAGCAGCTTAAAAACGTTGCAAAAAGACAAAGACATTTCGGAAGATGATGAACGTCGAGGGCAAGATGACATTCAGAAATTGACGGATCAATACATCAAGTCAATCGATGAAGTGCTGGCAGGTAAAGAGAAGGATCTAATGGAAATCTGATTGCATTGAGATTACCTTCGATTAATGAAGACAAAGAATAATAAAATATGAATCTCGAATTGGTAATACCCCGCCACATCGCAATTGTCATGGACGGCAATGGGCGATGGGCACAACAGCGAAAAAGGCCGAGGCTCTTTGGTCATCATCGAGGAGCCGAGGCAGTACGCGCAACGGTCAAAGCCTGTGGTAAGCTGTCAGTAGAGTGTCTGACCTTATTTGCGTTTAGCAGTGAAAATTGGAAACGGCCTGAAGAGGAAGTTGATGGTTTGATGTCACTGTTGATGACAGCATTAAATCGTGAAACCAAAGGCTTGATCAAACATGGTGTTCGGTTAAAGTTTATTGGTGACGTGTCAGGCTTTTCTGAGAAATTACAGCGAAAAATCCAACAGGTTGAAGCACAGACGGCACAAGGTGATGGTTTATTACTGCAAATAGCTGCAAACTACGGTGGTCGATGGGATATTGTTGAAGCCGCCAAGCGTCTTGTAAATAAGTCAGATGTGTCAAAACTGACTGAGGCAACACTGTCGGCAGAGCTGTCGACTAAAGGGGTTCCCGATCCAGATTTATTCATCCGTACAGGTGGTGAGCACCGGATTAGTAACTTCTTGTTATGGCAGCTAGCATACTCTGAACTGTATTTTACAGATTTACTGTGGCCAGATTTTGACGAGCAAGCCTTAATGGAAGCCATTCAGGATTTCTCAGGAAGACAGCGCCGTTTTGGTATGACAGGCGAGCAGGTCAAGGAAGGTTTACATGCTTAAACAACGTGTCATTACAGCCGTTATACTCGTTGCAGTCGTTTTTGCAGCGGTATTATTATTGCCTGCAAATATTTTTGCTGCAGTAAGCTTAGCGGTGTTTCTTACCCTTGGTGGCTGGGAATGGTCACGTTTAATTGGCTTACAAGAAATGGCTCGGGCGTGGGCTGTGGTTTCCCTCATTGCTATTGGATTAATTATTTACTTAGTAGGGCTGTCTTGGTACATGATTGCCGTTGGTGTGGTTTGGTGGGTTATTATTCTGGGTTTACTCACACTATATCGCCAAGGTAGTGATTTTTATACCAGTCGTTCTTGGCTGCTAAGCCTGTCAGGTGTGTTGGTGTTAGTGCCCGCTTGGTTGGCCATTGCACGCCTTCAGGCACATGACCCAAAGCTAGTGCTGTATTTAATCTTCTTAGTAGCCGCAACTGATACAGGTGCTTACTTTGTTGGTAAAGCGATTGGAAAAAATAAGTTAGCACCTCACTTGAGCCCTGGCAAAACGTTGGAGGGTGTGAAAGGCGGTTTAGCGGCAGCTTTGCTATGGGCTGTCTTAGGTGCTGCCTATTTTGGTTTTCATGGTGCCGCTTGGATGTACTTCTTGTTTTTATCGATTGTTGTGGCAGCGCTTTCTGTGGCAGGGGACTTATTTGAAAGTCTGATCAAGCGTGAAGGCGGGTATAAAGATAGCGGAACATTGCTGCCAGGTCATGGTGGTATTCTAGATCGAGTTGACGGCTTGCTGGCCGCACTGCCTGTCTTTGTGCTCGGACTTTCAGCCAGCGCGATTCAGCAAGGTATTTGACTTGACGCAGATTACACAAGTGGGTGCTAAGAAGGCTGTCACTATTCTTGGTGCAACGGGGTCTATCGGGGTTAGTACCTTAGACGTACTGGCTAGGCATCCTGACAAGTATTGCGTCTATGCGTTAACCGCAAATAAGCAGGTTGATACCCTATTTCAACAGTGCTGTCAGTTTGAGCCTCAGTTTGCAGTGATGGTTAATGAAGATGCTGCGAGCGCGTTGCACAATAAGCTGCGTGATGTTGGGAGTGCTACGACAGTGTTGGCGGGTGAGGCTGCATTAGAACAAGTGGCTGAAAGTAAGGACGTTGACTACGTTATGGCCGCAATTGTTGGTGCTGCCGGTCTTTTGCCATCGCTAGCAGCTGCAAAAGCTGGCAAGCGTGTCCTGCTGGCTAACAAAGAAGCATTAGTGATGTCTGGCCAACTCTTTATGGACGCTGTCAGAGACAACGGTGCTGAGCTGCTTCCCATCGATTCTGAGCACAATGCGATTTACCAAAGCATGCCTTCAAAAGGAAAAACAGGGGTCAAACGCATCTTGCTAACAGGGTCAGGCGGGCCGTTTCGTCAGCGCTCAATAAACAGCTTGTCAGCAGTAACGCCCGAAGAGGCTGTCGCACACCCCAACTGGTCGATGGGTCAGAAAATTTCAGTCGACTCTGCTACTATGATGAATAAAGGACTGGAAGTGATCGAAGCCTGTTGGTTATTCGATGTTCCCAGTGCTGAGATACAGGTCGTTATTCACCCCCAGAGCACAATTCATTCAATGGTGTCTTATGTTGATGGTTCAGTGATTGCTCAGCTGGGCAACCCGGATATGCGTACCCCAATTGCCTATTCGTTAGCATACCCTGAGCGTATTGATGCAGGTGTTGGTGAGTTAGATTTTTTTGATGTGGCCCGGCTAGATTTTGAGCAGCCTGATTTCACACGTTTTCCATGCCTTAAATTTGCATATGATGCGCACGAGATGGGCGGCTACGCCAGTATCGCACTCAATGCAGCCAATGAGATTGCTGTTGACAGTTTTCTCAATAAACAAATTAACTTTACTGAGATTCCGCGACTTATTGAACATGCCTTAACGCTTGCGCCAAGCGGCACGCCACTTGTCTTAGAAGATATTCTTATTCAGGATAGATCAAGCCGTGAAGCAGCAAGCTTGTGGATAAAAAACAATAAGAAGCAGACAACCGTACTATGACTATTTTTATTACTATTGTCGCCTTCCTCGCTACAATCGGATTGCTGGTAGCTGTGCATGAGTTTGGTCACTATTGGGTGGCACGCAAACTCGGCATTAAAGTACTTCGATTTTCGATCGGCTTTGGCAAACGCATCTGGACGTTCAACGGAAAAGATGAAGATAAAGTTGAATATGCTTTATCACTTATTCCTTTGGGGGGGTATGTTAAAATGTTGGATGAGCGCGAGGGGGATGTAGATCCTGCTGAGCGTCACCGAGCCTTCAATGTGCAGCCAGTCTGGAAACGCTTTTTGGTGGTATTGGCAGGCCCAGCGTTCAACTTCATTTTTGCGATTGCTGCGTTTGCAACGACCTACATGGTCGGCATTGATTCTGTACGCCCTTATCTAGGCACCCCTGTATCCAATACTCCAGCCGCGATTAGTGGCTTTCAGGCGGGTGACCGTGTGTTGAGAGTCAACGAAACGGATGTCGCAAGCGTTAATCAATTACGCCTAACCTTATTAAGTGCTTACCTATCAGACAGAAAAGTCAATGTTGGCATTGAGCAAGACAATGGTGTTAGTGCAGTAAGAATACTAGATCTTAGTGATGTTGCTTTGCTAGAAGATGAGGGGGATTACTTCAGTAAAGTTGGTTTGAATCTTGAAGTGCCAGATAACATTCCAGTGATTACTAAGGTGATGCCTGACTCGGCCGCCTTGGTGGCGGGCATCAAAGCAGATGACCAAATCCAATCGATCAATGGTGAGCCAATTACTTCGGCCCGAGCTTTTTCTACGTTCATCAGTGAACATGCTGAAAAAGTGGTAAATCTTGGAATACTCAGAGGTGAAGAAACACTTGAGCTTGCAGTGACGCCAAAACCATCTCAGCGCGATGGTAAAACAATTGGTTTAATTGGTGTCGGTTTAGCTTACAAATACACGGATGCTGGAAAGGATAAACTGTTTTTCACACGTCATGCCTCATTAGGTGAAGCATTAAAAATGGGGGCTGTGGAGACTTGGGATTTATCGTTGATGACCCTTAGGGTGATGGGGCGATTGATTACAGGGCAAGCTTCGATCAAAAACATCAGTGGCCCAATTACGATTGCAAATTATGCTGGAAAAAGTGCAGTGGTTGGATTCTCTGTCTTTATGAGCTTTCTTGCAATCGTTAGCTTGAGTTTAGGAGTACTCAACCTGCTGCCTGTGCCAATGTTGGACGGCGGGCATTTGATGTATTATCTGATTGAAATTGTGAAAGGGAGCCCAGTTTCAGAAAAATTTGAAGCAGCTGGGATGCGCGTAGGTATGGCCATGGTTGGCGTGCTGATGGTGCTGGCAATCTATAATGACATAACACGGTTAGTGAGTTAATTATGAAGAGACAAACATTACAACTTTCATTTGCTAGTTGCTTATTTGCAATTAGCCAAGGGGTTTGGGCTGAGAGTTTCGTACTGCAAGATATCCAAGTCAATGGATTAAGTCGGATTAATGCAGGTACCGTGTTGAGTAATGTGCCCGTTCGTGTCGGGCAAACATTTGACGATCGAATGACGGGTGATGTGGTTAATTCATTGTACCGCACGGGTTTGTTTGATGATGTTGCACTAAGTCGTCGTGGCAATGTCTTGATTGTCAAAGTGCAAGAGCGCAGGGCAATTGGTGAGCTTAAAATTGATGGTAACAAAGCGATTGACGACAAAGTGTTGTTGGATGCTTTACGCGGCGGCGGTATTGCGCCGGGTCGTCCGTTAGATCGTGCAGCATTAGCCCAGTTTGAAAAAGAATTACAGCAGCAATACGTATCACGAGGCAATTATTCAGCTAAAGTGACCAGCTCTATAAAGCCCATGAGTGGTGGTCGTACTTCGGTCAAAATTAATGTGCGTGAGGGAGGCGTTGCAAAGATTCGTGATGTCGTTATCACTGGGAACAATGCGTTTCCAGATACGGTCATCAGAAAGCTGATGGAGTCTGGGCCTAAGAGCAGTTTGGCATTTCTTAGTACGAAGGATCAATACTCAAAAAGTAAGCTGGTCGGTGATTTAGATAACGTCACTGCGTTCTATCGGGACCGTGGTTTCTTAAAGTTTAAAGTTGTGTCATCACAAGTGTCTTTATCAGATGATAAACGCTACGTCACGATCAACTTGGAAGTCAGTGAAGGTGATCAGTATCGTGTGGGAAAGGTGGATGTTACTGGTACTCAGTCTGCTGCTATCCAACGCATGGTTACACTGAAAAGTGGTCAGGTTTATTCACAGGCGCGTTTGCGTGAAACGCAAAAGAATTTCTCTGAGACATTAGGCAAACAAGGCTATGCCTTTGCCAAAATCGACATTGTCCCGCAAATCAATGAAATCAATAAGACCGTTAATTTAACCTTTGATCTTAAGCGTGGGCAACGGACTTACGTTAGACGGATTAATGTTAGGGGTAATTACCGTACAAAGGATGAAGTATTTCGTCGTGAAATGCGCCAGTTAGAAAGTTCGTTCTATTCCAAGCAAGCCGTTGAACGATCGCGTCGTCGCATTCAACGCCTACCGTTTGTTTCAGCAGTGAAAATTCAAACGTCACCAGTGGCAGGTGCGGGTGATCAGGTGGATTTGGATATTATTGTTACGGAGCAATCATCAAATCAGTTTTCAGCAGGTGTTGGTTACTCGCAAAGCGCGGGTATCTTGTTCAACTTAGGGTTGACGCAAAACAACTTCATGGGGACGGGTAAAAGCCTGTCGATTGCAGGTTCTAACAGCGAAACAGAGCAGAAATTTAATTTAAGCTATAACAACCCCTATCATACTATTGATGGCGTAGGGCGCGGCTTCCGTCTGTACTATGATAAGTCAGACGCTTCTGAAGACACGACCTCTGATTACTTAAGTGATAAATATGGTGCAAGTGTGAATTACACTTTCCCCATTGATGAAGATGACTCGCTGCGGTTCAGTCTTGGGGCAGAGCAGCGCACAATTAAAACAACCACATCAAGCCCTGTTCACATTAAGCAATTTGAAACCAATAAGGGCAATGACTTTACTCAGCTAGTGGGATCTTTAAGTTATGTGCACGACACACGTGACCGTACTGTATTCCCAACTAAAGGAGTGCGACACAACTTGATCTTAGAGGCAGGGCTGCCAGGTAGTGATCTTGAGTACTACAAACTAAAATATAATGGCTCTGTTTATCGCCCTGTTACAGATGATGTCACCGCGGTTGTCAAGGCAAGCCTAGCTTACGGTGATGGTTTTGGTGATACTAATGATTTGCCGTTCTTTGAAAATTTCTATTCTGGGGGTATTCGCACGGTACGTGGCTTTGAGAGTAATTCACTAGGTCCGCCAGATTCAACGGGTGATGCTAAGGGTGGTAATTTGTCCTTAAATGCGACGGCTGAGCTACGTTTCCCAGTTCCATTCTTGGGTGATGTCAAAGGCCTTAAAGGTAGCGTCTTCTTTGATGCTGGTAATGTGTTTGAGGATGATTTCGATCAGGATGAAATTCGCTATTCTGCGGGTGTTGGGATGACTTGGGTGTCGCCGATTGGGCCGCTAACCTTTAGTTATGCTAAACCGCTGAATGATAAGACAGGCGATAAGGTTCAGGAGTTGCAGTTCTCAGTTGGTGCTAACTTCTAAATAGCCTGAACTGATAGTTTTCCTAGTCGGCAAAATTTGAACGTTATAAACACTTGTTAAAAAAGGGCTTTCTTTTGAAGGCCCTTTTTTATTA
>JBMZDT010000038.1:0-9765 GCA_049614505.1 Leucothrix sp. | reverse complement strand
GAAACCAAAAGGAAACTGAGATGTTGACGGTAAAACAAAACAATGTTCTGAATGTTATCCGCGAATTTATTCGGGACAATCAGCGTCAACCTACGCTGGAAGAAATAGGCGATAAACTAGGTATTGGCCGTAGCACGGTACACAAGCATGTGCAGGCTTTGATTAAAGCAGGCCTGCTTTTTGAGTCGGCAGGTAAATTTGCGTATGAGTACATTGATGAGAATGACGAATTAGGTAGTTTGCCTTATTTGGGGCGGATTGCGGCAGGTAAGCCACTGGAGGCATTGACTGATCCTAGGCAAATTAATCTGGCACGCTTTTTCTGTGGTGCTGGTCGTTATGTGCTCAAGATTAGCGGTGACTCAATGATCGATGCAGGTATCTTCGATGAAGACTACGTCGTTGTGCGAAAGCAAGAGATAGCAAAGCCCGGTAATATCGTGGTTGCGTTAGTTGATCAGAGAGAGGCGACACTGAAGTACTATCATCCACATTCAACGGGTGTAGTGGAGCTAAGGCCAGCCAATGAATCATTGGAGCCGATGTACTACCCAGCAGATAGCATCGTCATTCAAGGTGTATTGATTGGGGTGTTTCGAGACTTTCAGGCGGCAGCTTAATTGTTGTGTGGCATAGAAATAGTCAGCTCGCCGATTAGCTGTAATGTATCGCACTACCGGATCTTTGGCTAAGATTCGGTAGTGTTGGGATTTAGTCCTGCATGCCGTTGTGTAGGGCATCTAGGACGATTGGATGAACAAATCGAGAAACGTCCCCACCCAATGAGGCGACTTCTTTGACCAGCGAGGAGGAAATGAACGCATACTTTTCTTCAGGCATTAAATAGACCGATTCTATTTCAGGTCGCAGATTACGATTCATGCTAGCCAGTTGAAATTCGTATTCAAAATCAGATACGGCACGTAAACCCCGAATAAGGACGCTGGCCCCTTGTTCATGGGCAAAGTCAGTAAGCAACGTGCTAAAACCCATAACTGATAAGTTATCCGCCTTGTCGCCGTAGACTGCTTCAGCCAGCTGAATGCGTTGATCTAAAGTGAATTTAGGGTTCTTTTTTGAATTGGAGGCAATGGCTAAAATAACGTGATCGAATAGCTCACAAGCACGCCTAAGCAGGTCAGTATGGCCATTGGTAATGGGATCAAAGGTGCCGGCGTAAATCGCCGTAATCGGTTTTTTTGCGCTAGAGGTCATAATCGTTTTGCTGCTGGTTAATGAGGTCTGGTTACAGAGAGAACGAGTTCAAGCTCCTGTAATTTTTGTGCGACATGCAGTAAGTGATTAGTATCTAAAACATCGAGTGTAATAGCAAAGGTTTTGGTATCTTCATCGCCAGCAATGTGCATTTCTTCGGTGTTAATATCGAGGTTGTGTAGTGTGTTGCTAATGCTAGATAGGCAGCCCACCCGATTACTAGCCTCGATAGTGAGTTTGGCGTGGTAGCTCTGCTCTGCGCCCGCTGCCCAAGATATTTTGAGGGGTTTATTGTCAGTATTCTTCTTTATGTGTTGGCAATTGCTGCGATGTATCGCCATCCCTTTACCTTCAGCTAATTGCGCGACGATGATGTCACCAGGTATTGGCAAGCAGCACGCTTGCAGTTCAACCGCAAGCCCTTCAGTTCCCTTGATCAGAATAGGTTGGTCTGCATCGGCTTCGCTGACTTTAAGTAAATTTTCGCCATCAATTAGGCGGCGGGCAATGAGTTTGGCGCAGTGATTACCATGAGCGATTTGCGTATAGAGCGATTCCGCTGAGTTGATATCGAGTAAGTCCAGCGTTTCAGCGAGCTGTGCTTCTGGTATTTCTTTAATACTGCTGCCGTAGGGTTGTAATGCCTGATCAAGTAGCTGCTCGCCCAGTGCTAAAAACTCTTGGTCTTTGCGACTGTTAACCCACTGCCGAATTGCTGAGCGCGCTTTGCCGGTGGCAACATAATTCAGCCAAGAGGGCTGTGGTCTCGCATGTTCGTCAGTAAAGATGCGTACTAATGAGCCGTTTTGTAGCTCCGTACTGAGCGGTACGCGCCGATGATCTACAAATGCTCGGCTGCATCGGTTACCTACATCGGTATGAATTTCATAAGCAAAATCAACGGGTGTTGAGCCGATAGGTAAGGTTTTGATGTCGCCTCGGGGCGTATACACTTGAATCTGGTTTAAGATCAAGTCAGACCGAATATCTTCCATAAACTCTGAAGGGCTGCCGTTTGTTAGCCTGATATCAGCGACTTGTTTGATCCAACGATCTAAGTACGTTTTAGAGAAATCAGCGGTAGACATCGAATTAGGGTAGCGAAAATGTGAGGTAACCCCATATTGGGAGACTTGGTACATCTGTTTGGTTTGAATTTCTATCTTAAGTAATAATCGCTCATAAGTAATCAGCTCGGTCTGAAGCGCCTGATAACCATACGCTTTTCGAGCTGCAATGAAGTCTTTGAATTTGCCAATTCTGGGGCTATATAGTTGATGTATTGCCCCTAATGCGAGGTAGCAATCAGGCATTTTATCAACCAGAATGCGAATTTCGATGCCATCTGCTTCATTGCTTAAGTATTTGTTCGCTTTAAATTTTTGCGCTTCTTCATAGGTACGATAGAGGTTTTTTTCCCATAAAAACACCGAGCTTTCGATCTGATGCGTGTTAATGGCTTGAGTGATATCGTTGAGGATTCTATCGTAGGTCGACTGATGCTGGATTAAATTGGCGGCAATGGATTTGGTGAGTATTTGGTAGCGCCAAGGATGAAGGTGCATTAAACACAACTCCTGCAGCTCCTTGCGGAACTTATTCATCCCCATTTTTCGTGCCAAAGGTGCGTGAATGGCTAGGGTTTCATTGGCGATACGTCGTTTTTTTTCAGGCGGCATCGAGCCCAGCGTCCGCATGTTGTGCAGGCGATCTCCCAGCTTGATGAGTACAACACGATGGTCTTGTGTCATGGCAATCATCATTTTTTGGAAGCTTGCCTCCGCCGCTTGGGTGCGCGACGTAAAGTGATTGCCTGCGAGCTTGGTAACGCCATCCACTAACTCAGCAACAACATCACCAAAAAAGTCTGAGATGTCGCGCTTGGTGTAGTGGGTGTCTTCTACAACATCATGCAATAACGCAGCGCATAGCGTATCAACATCCATGTGTAGATCAGCAAGGATGCGTGCGACTTCTAACGGGTGATATATGTAGAGCTCACCAGACTTTCGACGGACATGAGCGTGCGCGTTAGCAGCAAAATTATAGGCTTCGCGGGTGGTATCAATTTCCGCAGGGGACTGATACCGCTGGGCAATACGATAAAGATCGGTGGACTCAAAGTCCGGCGCTTCACCCGCCGCAGTCATGGCGTCAGACTTCGATATTTATTTCGAGAGCATCTTGTTCACCAGGAATCAGTACTTCTGGTACGGCACCCGTGTCAGCAACAACGTTTTCGGCAATTTCACGCAGTGCGATGACACATGGCTTATCATTGTCACGCTCAACTAAAGGCTCAGCACCGTCAGCAATTTTGCGGGCACGTTTTGAGGCTTGTAGTACTAGTGAGTAGTTGCTATCAACGTGTTTTAGACAGTCTTCGACCGTGACTCTGGCCATGGTTAATACCTAAACTTTATTATTCAAGGGATGTTAATTATAGACCGCTACTCACTAAATGCCACCTTAAAGGGACATTAAATAACTAAATCAATCAAGAAAAAGGATAATATCGGTAAATTTAATAAGTATGGTATTCTGCGCCGCTAGCCAGATGTTGTGTTCATTACCAGTAATTATTATATAATGAGATTATAAATGAGTCGATTCAGTCATGATGAGCAATTTTTCCATGGAAAGCCTGAGAGCCTAGGAATCTTGCTGGTAAATCTAGGAACACCAGATGAGCCAACCCCAAAAGCGGTAAGGCGATACCTCAAACAGTTTTTGTCTGATGGGCGAGTGGTAGAAATCCCCAAAGCGATCTGGTGGTGTATCTTAAACGGCATTATTTTACGAACCCGCCCAGCAAAAAGTGCCAAACTTTACGCGTCAGTTTGGGAAGATGGTGGGTCACCTTTACTTAAGTACGGTAAATTACAGCAACAAGCTCTGCAATCTGAAATGGCAGTAAGGTTCAAAGGGCCTGTTCATGTTGAACTCGCTATGCGCTATGGCAACCCCTCGATATTGCAAGGGTTGCGAAATTTGCGCGCTCAAGGGGCAAGGCGATTACTAGTTTTGCCACTTTATCCGCAATATTCTGCTGCGACTACCGCGACAACTTATGATGCAGTTAGTCAAGAAATGAAGCGATGGCGTTGGTTGCCAGAAATTCGTTTCGTCAATCAATATCACGATAACGAACGCTATATTCAAGCTTTGGCTAAAAGCGTTAAGGCATATTGGGCGCAACATGGCCAGCGAGAAAAATTAGTGATGTCATTTCATGGCCTACCTCAGCGTAATCTTGAGTTGGGTGATCCTTATCACTGTCAATGTCATAAAACGGGACGTTTGCTAGCTGAGGCATTAGGTTTATCTAAAGAGCAGTGGTTAGTAACGTTTCAATCACGGTTTGGCCGTGCCGAGTGGCTTAAACCCTACACAGATAAAACGCTAGAGAAGCTCGCTCAAGCAGGTGTAAAGGGCGTTGACGTGGTGTGCCCTGGCTTTTCGGCGGACTGCTTGGAAACGCTTGAGGAGATTGCTGTTGAAAATTATGAAGTATTTAAAGAAGCGGGCGGTGAGCATTACAGCTATATCCCCGCGCTGAATGAGGATGCAGAGCATATTCAAGTATTAGCTGATCTTATTCAGCAGCATACTCAGGGCTGGCCAGAAACTCACTCAAACTGGACTGATTCTACGGTTCAGAGAAATGGTCAAAACACTCAAACTCTTGCCACCGCAATGGGTGCTAAGCGCTGATAATGTCAGGTAAGTCCCATCTAGATTCAATGCCTAAAAGCAAAGTTCATTTCCGATGGGCGTTACTACACCCACGTCATTTGGGGAGTTGGTTGGGACTGGGGGCGGCGTTTTTATTGAGCCTGCTACCTCAGCAGATACGCCATAGGCTTGGTGATTGGGTTGGGGGGTACTTGTATCGCTACAACCAAAAGCGCCGTCACGTGGTGCACATTAATTTGAGGCAAGTCTTTCCCGAATTGTCAGAGCGTGAATTACAACGCAAAGTCAGGCAGCATTTAAGTTGGTACGGCAAGGCATTAATTGACTACAGTGTGTTTTTCTTTGGCTCAAAGCGCCGCTTGCTGCGTCAGATGGCTATTTTGGGTGAGGCGCCTTTGGCTAAAATCAAGCAGCAAGAGCAGCCAGTCATACTCCTACTGGCTCATAGCGTAATGTTAGAATTTGCTGTGGTTGCGCTGTCTAAAGATTACAACAGTTTCGGTTCCTACAAAGCGTCAGCTAATCCTGTGTTGGATTGGATAATCGCGCGCAGCCGTTGCCGATTTGCTGACTTCGTTGTGGCGCGTGACGAAGGTTTGCGGCCCTTGATTCGGGCAATAAAAAGCCAACGTATTATGATTTTCTTGCCAGATGAGGATTTAGGTTTAGATAATGCGATATTCACACCTTTTTTTGGTCGGCAAAAAGCGACCTTAACAACGCCTGCTCGGTTAGCAAAATTAGGGGGGGCAAAAGCATTGGTGGGCTTTGTCCAGTTTGATGATTCGCTAAAGCAATACCAGTTGCACCTAAGAGAGTTGCCACATTCTTATCCTGAGGAAGAGGCGTATACTGACGCATCATCACTTAATCAAACCTTGGAGGCCTTGGTGTTGCAATGCCCAGATCAGTATATGTGGCTAATGAAATGGTATAAAACGACGCCTGAGGGTATGCAGAAGCTCTATTAATAGAACGGCAGGTTAAGTCCTGATACATTGACGAAAGGTCAGTATGCAGCTAGTCTTGATGTGGAAGACGCAAAAATAACAACAATAGCCAAATGGTAAACTACCCATGTCTGAATTTTTCTCCAATAAAGCACAAAAAAGCCCGCTGTTTACAAGCTTGCCTGTGGCTGTGTTTCTTCATGCGGTCTTAATTTTTGCAACGGGTTTCATGACGCCAGAACCTAACCCTGCAAGAAAGAGCACATTGCTGGATATTACTTTGGTGAATACAAGTTCAGACATTATCCCTAACGATGCCGATTACATTGCTCAGGCAAACCAGCAAGGTGGTGGGTCGTTGGATAAAAAGGCGAGAATTACCAGCCCCTTTGCTTCAGAAAATCCTAATACGACGGATGGCGAGCAGGCATTTGCCAGTGAAGAGTCAGCGCCACAGATTACGCCTAGGCCCAAGCCTCAGGTGTTAACAACGAAAGGCAAAACCAATAAAGTCATTAACAAGCAAATTGTTGAAGAAGAAGTGAAAGATCCAACCATAGTTAGGGATAAGGTGTCAGAAAAAGCCAATGAAATAGCAATGTTGATGGCTGAGATGAATAAAGAAGAGCAGCGCTATGCTAAACGCCCACGAATTCACTTTGTTGATTCGATTAGTGCTAAGAGCTCGGTTGAGGCACGCTACATTAATAACTGGGCCAAAAAATTGGAGCGTATTGGGAACATTAATTTCCCTAAAGAGGCGATTCGCCTAAGTTTGAGCGGTACCTTAATTTTGAATGCGACTTTAGATCGTGCAGGTCGTGTTGTTGAAATGCAGATTGATGTATCATCAGGGAGCCGAGTGTTAGATAAAGCGGCACTGCGCATTGTGAAGCTAGCGGCCCCCTATGAGCCGTTGCCCTCTGAAATACGTAAAAAATATGATCGTTTGAATATCACTCGCTCAATGGTTTTTCACAAGAAAAACGGCAAGACTTCCTTCACAACGAACTAACTGGTGAGATCACAAAACCTTACATGTTGCTAACTTCAACAAACTTAAGTAATCAGCTGCTCATTGCGATGCCTGCAATGGACGACCCTAACTTTGCGCGGACAGTAACGCTAATCTGCGAACACAATAATGAAGGTTGTTTTGGTGTAACGATTAATCGGCCGATTGAAATTACGATTGGTGATCTGTTTCAACAGTTAGATATTGATTCGATAGAACAACAACTCCTAGACGCCACCGCAGTGAATGGTGGGCCTGTTCAGTCTAATCAAGGGTTTGTATTGCACGATACTTCACGGACGTGGGAAGGAACGCTGCAAATTAGTCAGAATTTGGCGATTACATCATCCAGGGATATTTTGGATGCCATTGCTATTGGTGATGGCCCTGATAATTTCCTACTAGCACTGGGATGCTCTAGCTGGTCGCCCGGTCAAGTGGAAGATGAGCTAAAGCAAAATGCTTGGTTAACCTGTCCGGCGGATCATCGCATACTTTTTGATACGCCTTATGATGAACGCTGGGTTAGTGCGGCCAATACCTTAGGTGTCGACGTAAACTTGATCAGCGATACGGTAGGTCATGCCTAGTTATGTCAACGGTACTAGTGTTTGATTTTGGCTTAAAGCGTACCGGTGTTGCGGTTGGAAACACGATTGTAGGGACAGCTTCCCCTGAAGAGACGTTAATGAGTGTCAACGGCAAACCTGACTGGAAAGGTATTACCCGTTTAATCGATAAATGGTCGCCGCAGCAAATTGTTGTGGGCATGCCAAAGCAGCTCAATGGCGATGACACCGAACTTACAGCCCCCATAGAAAAATTCTGCAATCAACTTAATGGCCGTTACAATTTACCTGTTGCTCAGGCCAATGAGCAATATAGCTCAATTGAAGCCGGTAGGCGCTTAAAGCAAGTACGTCAGGCAGGTCGCAAACAGAAGGTTCGCAAAGAAGAAGTTGACCGGGTCGCTGCGGCCATTATTTTTGAAAACTGGTTTCAAAACCAATAATAACCGTCTTACATTCGGAACGCTTTATGATATTCGATAACCAACGCATTGATGCCATGTTAACGACGATGCAGTCTGATTTAATACGCTATATGGACGTGGCTGATATTGCTTCGCCAATGATGGTGGGTATCCACTCTGGTGGTGTATTGGTGGCGCGCCGCTTGCACACAGCAATGGAGATTGAAGAATCGTTAGGCGAGTTGAATAGTGGATTCTATCGTGATGATTTTTCCAGTCACGGCTTGCAGGCGCAGCTAAAACCGTCCGTGATGCCATTATCTGTTGAAGGTAGGCACATCATTTTAGTCGATGATGTATTATACTCCGGCCGCACCGTCCGCGCGGCGATGAACGAGCTGTTTGACTATGGTCGACCTGCATCCATTACGTTGGTTGTTTTGATTGATCGCGGTCATCGTGAATTGCCCATAGAAGCGCAGGTTGTCGGTGTAAAGCATGTGCTGGAGCCTGATGAATATTTGCAGGTAACAGGTCCGGATCAACTCGAAATGAGCATTATTCGACGTGAGCATAACTAACCAGAATCTATTTCCCGGCCCCTTGCCGGCTTCACTTCAGCTCACGCAAGATGGGCAATTAAAACACTTTTTAGATATTGAAGGGCTGCCTAAATCCCTGTTAATCGAAATCCTTGATCGCGCAGAACAGTTTGTAACATTACCTAGCAATACACAGAAAAAATTTCCCCTACTTAGAGGGCGAACGGTAATGAATTTATTTTTTGAAAATTCCACACGAACTCGTATTACCTTTGAGTTAGCGGCACAGCGATTGTCGGCTGATGTCGTTAATCTGGATATTCGTAATTCATCCGCTTCAAAAGGGGAGAGTTTGCTTGATACGATTCGAAATCTGGAGGCGATGAACTGCGACATGTTTGTCGTAAGGCATCATCACAGTAGCGCGCCGCATTTTATCGCGCGTTACTGTGCACCCCATATTAGCGTGTTGAATGCTGGGGATGGTTACCATGCCCATCCGACTCAGGCGATGTTAGATATGCTAACAATTCGTCAGCACAAGCCTGATTTTTCAGAGCTGGTTGTGGCAATTAACGGTGATATCCGACATTCACGCGTTGCTCGCTCACAAATTCATGCGTTGAATACGTTGGGAGTGAAAGAGGTGAGGGTGATTGCGCCAGGGACTCTGATGCCGGTAGGTATTGAGGCTATGGGGGTTAAGGTATTTACTTCAATGGATGAAGGTCTGAAAGATGTCGATGTTGTGGTGATGTTGCGTTTGCAAAAAGAGCGTATGCAGGGCGCCATGCTACCGTCTGAGAAAGAATACTTTTCCCTTTATGGATTAACTGAGCGGCGACTAAAGCTGACAAACCCTGATGCAATTGTAATGCACCCAGGGCCCGTTAATCGAGGGGTCGAGATTGACTCGTCAGTAGCTGATGGGCCGCAATCAGTGATTATGCAGCAGGTGAACAACGGTATTGCTGTGCGTATGGCGGTGATGTCGATGGTAATGGGGACGCGTTCAATGGAGCAGCAATTCAATGGCTAAGCTTTTATTTAAGAATGCGCGGATTATTGACCCAGCAAACAGGATTGATCAAGTCGGGGATTTGTTGATTGAGCACGGTAAAGTAGCCGTTATTTCAAGCGGCTTATCTGACATTGATGATGCGGAAATTATTGATGCAGCAGGTAAGTGGTTGCTGCCGGGGATGGTAGACTTGGGGGCGTATGTGCGTCACCAAGAGCTGACGGCAACGGTTGAATCTGAGTCAGTGGCTGCGGCCAAGGCTGGCATTACGCGTTTGTGCTGCATGCCAGAGTATGTAAAACCCACCGACTCCACAGCTGAAGTCAAGCTGATCAAAGAAAAAGCCTCTGCCT
>JBMZDT010000037.1:0-10036 GCA_049614505.1 Leucothrix sp. | reverse complement strand
TCTTCTGCTTTCAGATTATCTTATTACTATCGTTTTTCATGCTAATTTGGTTGTTTATTCCTGCACACTTCACTGATGATTTATTGGCGCGTTTATTCTCAAATCAGCTTGAGGGTATTGGGTATTCCGTTGAAATTATTGCGGTCACGGGGTTTGTGCTTGTGATGGCGTTTTTGGAACCCTTCTATATAGGTGCCAGCTTTGCACTCTATATTAATCGTAGAACGCAGCTAGAGGCGTGGGATATCGAGCTAGACTTTCGCAACATGTCGCAGCGCCTACAAGCTGCCGATAACAAATTAAACGCCCTACCTGCAGTTCTCATTGCCTGCGTTCTAACACTAGGCTTTCTGGAGCAGCCCGTTGTTGCTGAAGGCCTAGATGAAACAACCATTGAACGACTAAAAGATATTCCCGATGACTTCGTAGCAACACAACGATTGCCTGCTAGCGAGTCCAAGCGCGTTATCGATGAGGTTATGATCTCCAAAGGGCTCAGTCATGAAAAAAAGGTCATGGGCTGGCGTTACATCGATAGCGACACCGAACAACCGGAAGAGAAAGAATCACCGGAGTGGCTAGTCACCTTGGCAGAACTTATTGCCAAAATAGTTGAATTCAGCCTGTGGATTTTAATTGCCTCAGCGGTTATCGCTCTCTATGTCTTCAGGAAGTATTGGCTTCCGCTGCTCGAAAGAAAGCCAAGTACTGACAATGCAGAACGGCCTGACATTTTATTTGGCATGGATGTACGAAGCGACTCACTTCCTAGTGATGTCTTAGCCAGTGCCAAAGCCTTATGGCAAGCTGACAAAGCCCGCGATGCACTCAGTTTGTTGTACCGTAGTGCGCTCGTCACACTCATCAATCGTGAGCAGCTAGCCTTAAAACAAAGTCATACAGAGGGAGATATTCTAACGCTTAGCCAAGCAGAGCTTGAAGCAAGCAGGCAGCACTATTTTCAGCGACTAACAAAGCAGTGGGTACAGATTGCCTATGCTCATCAGCAACCCTCTGAGGAGGATATGCAGTACCTATTGGCACACTGGGAACCTGATTTCGCGTCTGAAACAGCGGATCTGTCAGCATGAGTCCACTCATTAAAAAAGCCCTGTATGCCATTGCCGCCCTAGCCTTTGCAGCAATGATCATTTTTAGCTTTCTGCAAAACTTTGAATACGTTGAAAAAACACAGTGGCAGCCACTGACTGGCGAAGCAAAAACCAACCCACTTTACGCCAGTCAGCTATTTCTAAGGCGGATGGGGATTCCCGCTGAGACGCTAGAAAGCTTACAAAATCTCACCCAACTGCCCAGCACTAACACCGTTATTGTAATCAGTGAGTCCCGTCAAACACTACGCCCCGAGCAATTCAGTCAGTTAGTTGACTGGGTCAGACGCGGTGGTCATCTCGTTATTTCCGGTATCGCTGATTGGAACACCTTTCTTGCCACAACCCTCCCCAGTGAAGATCAGGCTGAAGAAGAGCCTGTTTATTACGATGAGCCAGATGAAGCCGTTGAGCCAGGCGCAGGGCCTGACCCGTTTCAAGATTTCCTAAATGTAGAGATGCGGGACAATATTCGGTTTGATAAAGGTGAAGCAGAAACCATCCGAATCAAAGGCTCAGAACGCCCATTGGCGCTAGGGCCAGACTACTATCGCGCCATTGTGCCAAGCGCTAACAATGAAAAAAATGGCCTAGAGCAAATTGCGATAAACCAACAGAACGTCATCATTAGACAGCGAGTGGACGATGGACTTATTACCTTAGTCTCTGATTTTGATTTTATTAGTAATTACAAATTAGCAACGTATGATCATGCCCAAATCTTCTGGCAAATCGTGCGTGGTAAAGCTGCGATTTTAGAACAGCCTGGTTTGCGCCGACCAGACGCCGTTTGGTTAATCCATTCAGATGAAACAACAAGTTTGCTGGTGCTGATTTGGAAATACTTCTGGGCTTTGGTAATTACCCTCGCCCTACTACTGCTGGTTTGGGTGCTGCGCGTTTCGCGCCGCTTTGGGCCGCTCATTAGTAAAGCATCTGAAGACCGGCGCAACCTACTAGAGCACATTGATGCCTCCGGCAATTATTACTGGAAACAGCAGGGTCACACAGCCCTGCTCGACAGCACCAGAAGCGCTGCCCAACAGCAACTTGCCAAACGTATTCCCGGTTGGCATGCACTCTCGCAGCAAAACCAAAGCCAGCTATTAGCTAAACGTTTACGTTTAGACATCAGCGAACAGCAATTGCTCCACACGCTTTACGGCGACATTAGCCATAGCCCTCACGAATTCACCGAGACCATTAAGCAGCTCGAACACATCAGGACCCATTTATGACGACGATGCAAGCAGACCAAGTCAGTGAGCTAATCACCCGCATTAAAACAGAAATTAGCCATGCAGTGATTGGCCAGGCTGATGTGATCCACCAAACGCTGGTTGCATTAATCGCTGGCGGTAATGTGCTGATTGAGGGAGTGCCAGGCCTTGGTAAAACCTTATTGGTTCGAGCACTAGCCAAAACCTTTGCTGGCCAGTTTTCAAGAATCCAGTTTACGCCAGATTTAATGCCAGCGGATGTTACAGGGCACACGCTTGTAGACCTTAAAAGCAATGAGTTTAGTTTACGGCGCGGGCCCGTCTTTACGCACTTACTGTTGGCTGATGAGATTAACCGTGCACCGGCTAAAACCCAAGCAGCTCTGTTAGAAGTCATGCAGGAACGCCAAGTCACGATTGAGGGGGAATCACACCCTGTGCCCCTACCGTTTATGACACTGGCAACACAAAACCCGCTGGAGCAAGAAGGCACCTACCCGCTACCCGAAGCGCAGCTTGACCGTTTTTTGCTAAAAATCTTTATTGAATATCCCACTAAAGATGAAGAAAGCCTGATGGTCGCAGCTGTGACAAACAAGCAAACAGGGGATCAACTCAATCTTTCACGCGTTCAGACCGTTGCATCGCCAGAACAGGTTTTGGCACTACAAGCGATGGCCGCTGAAGTTAAAGCTGACCAGCAGGTGATTGACTATGCCGTCAGCCTTGTCAGGGCCACGCGGCAGTGGCAAGGCTTAAGTATTGGCGCAGGCCCACGAGGTAGCATTGCTTTGGTGCGAGCGGCACGCGCTGAAGCGCTGATTCAACAGCGTGACTTTATTACGCCAGATGATGTAAAAGCTGTCAGCCTGCCTGTCCTCAGACACCGTGTTGGACTGGCACCGGAAATGGAATTAGAAGGATACTCGACGGATCAGATTTTGCAGTCGATGATTCAAAGTATCGATGCACCGAGGCAATAAGCCACGCAATGACGCTACCCATTCCAGGCAACAACCTCTTTAAGTTACTCGCCGTACTCATCGTACTAGCGCTAGTCGCAGGCTTTTGGGCTCCTGCATTGCTGATTTGGCAAGTCGGATTAATAATGACAGCCACCGCATTAGTCGTCGACTTGCTTCGACTGTATCGATGCGCCGCCCCTGAAGTAACGCGCACGATACCCACCTCAATTCCGCTTGGCGTGAAACGCACAGTCAGTTTACGCATCAACAACTCATCCAAGCACCCACTAACCTTTGATGTGTTTGATCATTACCCTAAAGACTTTGAAGCCATCGGTTTGCCGCTCAAGCTGAGTTTAGATACATCGGGTTCTGTTGAGGTGCGCTATCAAGTCACAGCGAATGCACGCGGCAAGTTTAATTTTATTGGCGTGCAGCTGCATTTATATTCGCCATGGTCACTCTGGGAACGCGACTATCGACTGCTGTTGGATAGTGAAGTACACGTCTACCCTAATTTTTCAGCGATTCCGCATCTAAATCTGCTAGCCACGGATAATCAGCTAAGCCAGCTAGGTATTATCAAAAAGCCACGCCGTGGTCAGGGGCAGGATTTTCATCAGCTCAGAGAATACCGTGAGGGCGATAGCATCCGTCAAATAGATTGGAAGGCGACCTCACGCATTCGTAAAGTGATCTCACGTGAATATCAAGATGAGCGTGATCAGGAGGTCGTGTTCTTATTGGACTGTGGCCACCGCATGCGCGCCATGGACGACACCTTATCGCACTTTGATCACACGCTGAATGCGTTACTGATGCTGTCCTACGTTGCACTACGCCAAGGGGACGCAGTGGGCCTAAGTACGTTTGGTGGCAGCGAGCGTTGGGTTAGTCCTAAAAAAGGCTACCACACCATTCAGCGGCTGCTCAACACAACCTATGACTTACAGCCCGGCACTGCGGCACCGGATTACACGCAGGCTGCGAGTGATTTGTTAATCCGCCATAAAAAGCGCGCGTTAATTATTATTTTGAGTAATGTACGTGATGAGGACAGTGCGGAGCTGCAAGCAGCTGTTCGCCTACTAAAACGACGGCATTTAGTGCTGCTGGCAAGTCTCAGAGAACAACGTTTAGATGATGTGCTTAGCACCCCACCTAGCGATATCGAATCAGCGTTACGCACAGCGGCAACGCATCACTATCTACAGCAACGTAAGGTCGCGTTTGATGCGTTGACCAATCAAGGAGTGATTGCTGTTGATGTGGCCCCACAAAACCTTGGTGTTTCGCTGATTAATAGCTATTTAAATATTAAGAGTAGCGGTAAACTATAAATCCCAGAGAGGCCCGCCATACAACTTATTAAAGATTATTTTTAGCGTTGTTATGTCGAACCTCGCCAGGAAGGTAACCGATTCCATGGAGTGGTGTGCTGGTCGATTTTCATCGCGGATAGTATTTTTGACATACTAAAATCTTCCAGCCTCGGGGCACGGCTAGCGCTGTTTCAACCAAGAAAATGCAATCTACTTGGCCTAGCTACAGTGCAAAAGCTACTACGGACGCAGTCCAAACAACGTTAAACCGAGCTTTTAGTTTGTTATCATTTCGGGGGCTAGTTGAAACAATAACCACTTTTTATAAAACTCACTTTGTAAAATCCTTTTTACCTTAAACGTAAATTTGTCTGTGCTTGCGTCACAGATCCAAGGTAGCGAATTTCTACCGCTGGTCTCTACCCAGCCATGATGAATTGATAAATTCACACGACAGTCGGTCAATTACACAGCGAGGCATGTAAATATTAGAATTTTGCGCCGGATTTATTGGCTGCGTGTTAAACTGCAAGTAACGACAATAACTCAATAAGTACCGATAATGAAACTAGCCGGAACGACCTTTAGACGCCTAATGGCGGGGCTTGTCGCCATTTCAGCCGTGCTTTTTATACTCTTCATCTTTTTTGCGACGCGCAGCGCATTAGACATTTGGGATCGCTTACAAGCACTGCCTGTCGTTGCCTTTTACACCTATATCGGGATGATTGGCGCATTCCTTATGGGCACCATTTGGTTGATCTATCGACTGTTGAAGCCAGTAAACAGCGCTTCACTGTCAGAAGATGAAAACGTCTCTGAAGCAAGTGTGCTTGAAGAGATTGAATCAGCTGAAAAATTTGGTATGGATACGGATCAGTTACGTCGCGAACTGGCCCAACTTCAGGAGCGCAAGGACAGCGGCACCATTTACGTGGCACTGTTTGGTAACGTCAGCACCGGCAAAAGCTCTATTATCAAAAGCCTGCTGCCAGACGCCGATATCGATATCAATGTTAAAGGTGGCTCCACGCAAGAAATCGCGCAATATACTTGGTCAGCGGGCTCTGGTGATCAGCTAGTGCTAACCGACCTGCCCGGCAGAAATGAGGCTAGTGGCACCTTAGATGAGATGGCTAACGATGAGGCGGTTCGAGCGCAGATTGTGGTTTATGTTACAGACTCGGACTTATCACGTACTCAATTTAATGACATTCAAGCGCTGCTAAGCTTTGGCAAACCCTTGATTGTGGTACTTAACAAAAGTGATCGGTATAACGATGAAGAACGCCAGCGCTTAAAGCAGCGCTTTGACGAGCGCATGGTCGGTCAAGCGAACTTGGTATTTGTGCAATCAGGCGGCCGTGAGGAAGTGATCCGCATCGATAAAGAGGGCAAAGAAACCGCACTCATTAGAACCCGTAAAGCCAATGTCAATGAACTGGCTGAAGCACTACAGTCTGAGATAGACCAGCAGAGCCATCTGTTAGAAAAACTGCGTGATGCGTCAGTATTTGTCTTAGTTAAACAAAAGCTAGACGCGGAGAAAGTAGGCTTTAGAAAAGAAAAAGCCGAAGCCATTATCAAAAGCAGCACACGCAAAGCGGTGCTGGGCGCGATGGCATCCGTAAGCCCAGGGGCTGACATTGTTGTTCAGGGTTACCTTGGCACGCGAATGGTGAAGGAGCTGTGCGAGCTTTACAACTCGCCCGTTAAGCAACTCGATATCGACAAGTTCCTAGACTTTAGTCAGGATCAAATGAAAAAGAGCGTCCCGTTGATTCTCGCTGTTGCGGGTAACGGGCTAAAGGCATTTCCGGGGATAGGCACCGTAGCAGGCGGACTGGTGCATGCAGTCGCCTATGGCATGATTTTTGATGCGCTCGGTAAATCAGTTAGCAAGACGTTGGAACAGCGTGGGCAGCTCAGAGCCGCCCCTGCTGCACTGACATTTAAGGAGATGTTGAGTGAAAATCTTGAGTCGCGCGCAAAATTATTTGCCAAGCTGGTTTTTGAACAACGCGCTGAAGAAAAAACAAAAGACTAGCGACACTACAGACAATGCCACAGAGAATGTGACAGGCCAGGGTATGAACGATCAAACACACAATAAAAATGAGACAATCAGCACTGATGAAAAAGCAGTCAGCGTACTTGAACAAACCAAAGATAGCCTCTCGCAGCTGTTTCAGGATGGCCTGATTCCAGAGTCAGTCTATCGGTGGTTTTCTGATGAAAAAAAGGCGGATGACGACCCTAAAGTGGAGCCTGAAAAGCCTCAGAACACGGGTGATAACCATCTGGATTTAGCCAAGGAAAGCCTCAGTCAGCTACTAAATGACGAACGCGTGCCGGAGTCTGTACGCAAAGGTTTGCAGGCTGATTACCATGTTATTCGTCAGATGCTGGAGAAGCTAGAGGAAGGTCAGCTGCATATCGCCGTATTTGGCCGCGTCAGCGTGGGTAAGTCGTCTGTGCTTAATGCCTTAGTTGGCCGTGAAGCCTTTAGTGTGAGCCTGCTCCACGGTGAAACGAAAACAGCGGATATGGAAGCATGGCAAGAGATTGATGCGGGTGGCGTGTACCTAATCGACACACCGGGCATCAATGAAATTGATGGTGAGGCCCGTGAAGAGCTAGCCCATGAAGTGGCTGATCGCGCTGACCTACTGTTGTTTGTGGTGGACAGTGATTTAACCGATGTTGAGCTCAAAGCATTGCAAACAGTAGCAGAAGCCAAACGTCCCATTATCTTAGTGGTCAACAAAGCCGATCAATACAACCAAAACGAGCTACTTCAGCTACGCACCATTATAAAAAAGCGCGTCGCTGGCATTATTGCTTCTGAAAACATTGTTTTCACTGCCGCCTCACCGGGTGAGCAAATCATTATTCGTGAAGATGAGTTTGGTAACGAGCACGAAACGACGCGCCAACGCCCTGCGGATATTATGAATTTGAAATCGCGGCTATGGGATATTATTGAAGCGGAAGGCAAAACCCTCTCTGCACTCAATGCCTCCTTATTTGCAGGCCAGCTCAGCGAACAGGTCGGCGAACGCATGCTGGAAGTACGCCAAGAAGTAGGTGCGCGGGTGATTAATCTTTACTGCATGGGTAAAGGCGTTGCGGTAGCACTCAACCCCATCCCAGTAGCGGATGTGATAGCCGCAGCCGCGATCGATGTGAGTTTAATCGTGCATTTATCGCGCATTTACGGCTTACCCATGAGCAAAATGGAAGCCGGTGAACTCATCAAAAGCATCGCTGCACAAATGATTTTGCTCTACGGCTCGTTTTGGGCAGTCAATATCGCATCATCCGCCTTAAAGATAAGCACTGTGGGGCTATCAACCGTACTCACAGGCGTTACACAAGGTGCAATAGCTTGGTACAGCACACTGGTTATTGGTCGTGCAGCAGAGCAATATTTAGCCAAAGGGAAATCTTGGGGAGAGAGTGGAGCGAAATTAGCGGTCGCTGAGATACTTGATAGTTTGGATCGCGACTCCATAATGAAGGAAGCGAAACAAGAAATCATGTCCTACCTCAAACAAGGCAAAAACTAATGAACGCTAATAACAGACGCATGATGAACAAATTCGGGAGAATCCTTGCAGGCTTAATTATCGCGGGTGTCGTCGGTGGTTATAACTATCTCACGAAAGACAACACACCCACAGGCAATCAAGGTGGTAACAAGGTTGCAACAGGCAAAAGCCCTGCTGTTGACAACCAAAACCAACTGCATGACAAAATTCGTGCGGCGAAAGAAGACTACAATTCACGGTTTTGGATGAGCACCGAAGCAACCGTCATTAAAAACCTTAAAGACGATACCAAAGGCAGCCAACACCAGAAATTCCTTATCGAACTGGCTCCAGATATCACATTGTTAGTCGCGCACAATATTGATCTTGCGCCACGTGCACCTGTTTCCAAAGGCGACCGGATAAAAATTAAAGGTCGTTATGAGTGGAATAATCGCGGGGGTGTGCTGCATTGGACGCACCACGACCCCAAGGGTAAAAAAGAAGGTGGCTGGATTTATGCGGACAATCGCTATTTTAAATAACCGCTAGTCACTCGCTTTGAACACTGCGCTTCGTCACTACTTCACCATTACGGGGGGGTACTGGGCTTTTACGCTAACTGATGGCGCAATCCGCATGTTGGTGGTGCTGTACTTCCACCAACTCGGCTATTCCCCTTTTGAAGTAGCCTCCCTATTTCTGTTTTATGAATTTTTTGGGATGATTACCAACTTAGTTGGCGGCTACCTCGCATCCAGACTAGGCTTAAACGTTACCATGCACATTGGCATGGTCATGCAAATTATTGCTCTCGCCATGCTCACCGTACCTGACACTTGGCTAACGGTCGCCTATGTGATGACAGCCCAAGCCCTGTCTGGTATCGCCAAAGACCTCAATAAAATGTCAGCCAAAACCAGTGTTAAAACCCTCATCAGCGAAGGGGCAGACGCTAGGCTGTTCAAATGGGTGGCTATACTCACAGGCTCTAAAAACGCATTAAAAGGTGCAGGCTTTTTCCTTGGCGCAGCACTATTGCAATGGTTAGGTTTTCGAGGCGCATTACTCGCGCTCGCCTCAGGCTTATTGATTACGCTGGTTATTACCTTTCTCTTATTACCCAATGATTTAGGAAAAGCGCAAGCAAAGCCCAAATTCACTCAAGTTTTCTCACAAACCGCCGCGATTAACTGGCTCTCCGCCGCACGTTTCTTTTTATTTGGTGCCAGAGATGTTTGGTTTGTTGTCGCCCTACCTGTTTTTTTACACAGCGTTTTAAATTGGAGCGTTACTGAAGTAGGTTCGTTTATGGCGCTATGGGTCATTGGCTACGGCGTGATACAAGCGAGCGCACCTCAGTTATTAAAACGCGGAGATAAGGCTCCACAGGGTACAACTGCTCGCAACTGGGCTGCTTTGCTTTGCTCGGTTCCTGCGACAATGGCCGTTTTACTGATACTCGGCTACGCCCCGTCAATCATTGTTATCATAGGGCTAGCGGTATTTGGTGCCCTATTTGCCATCAACTCCGCGATACATTCCTATCTAATTTTAGCCTACGCCTCAGGTGATAAAGTTGCCATGAATGTTGGTTTTTACTATATGGCCAATGCTGGTGGACGACTTATTGGTACCCTACTCTCTGGCTGGGGCTATCAACGCTTTGGGCTGACTGGGTGTTTATGGATATCCGCTATATTTATCGGAATCACAGTGATTCTATCACTGTCGCTACCAACTAATCGGCAAATGGCCAGAACAGTTTAGGCACAAAAACACTACTGTTTCCACACATCACCACATCTTGTCTTTAGCATTACTGCAAATCGCCTTGCTCGATTTTCGCATCATATTCGATTAATAATTTCTTCACCCTGACATATT
>JBMZDT010000036.1:0-10089 GCA_049614505.1 Leucothrix sp. | reverse complement strand
ACAAGCAACGTCGAGCCAAAGAAACACAGGCTAAAACACAGCGTTCGCAAGCTCCGGTTGTTAACCATCGGGCTGATACAAACACGCCAGCGTTTAGTCAGCCTAGGGCTTCACATAGTAGCGGTGGAGGCGGTGGTTCTTTGAACTTTTTGTTATTGCTGCCGCTTGCCATTCTTGGTTTATTTGCTCGGCGCTTTAGAAAGCACTAGTAGATCCAATACCTGATCAATGAGCCAGTAGAAACACGCAATGCGCACTCCAACAGTGCGCATTGTTTTTTCTATCTCAGACAGCGAAAGTGCATCTTGTAGATCCTGATGAGAAACGATGTTACAGCAGCAATCCTAGCGCGGACAGCTGTCAATAATCACCAATAGAGTGAAGAGTGTTATATTGACGATCCAGACATTGTCAGCAACGACATGACACCATTTTTTACGAAGCTTTTTATGAATTCATTTTGCTCTTTTCTACACCAAAAACTATTGCTTAGCATCAATACTCAAGCAGCCCTACTTCCGCTCTTATTGCTGCTTTCACTACCTGCCAACGCCGCGGCACTAAGTACTGAGTTAATTGAGCTCGATCACAAACCACTCGCACCCAGATTCACCCTCCCAGACATGCAGGATAAATCGCGTGAACTAAGCGACTATCTTGGCAAACCCGTCATCATTTCATTCTGGGCTACTTGGTGCCCTCCTTGTCGGAAAGAAATTCCTGTGTTTAATCGAGCACGCGCCAAGCTTTCAGAAGATGATTTCGTCATGCTTTTCGTCAACATCAACGAAGGCAAAGAAACCATTGAAGCGTACAAAAAGAAAGTGCCTATTGACTTAACGATTCTTCGTGATGAAACCGCAGGACAACTGACTAATTGGAATCTCACTGGCCTCCCCAGCACTTTTATTCTAGATGCTGAGGGCCAAGTGATTTACCAAGCAATGGGCGAGCGTGCTTGGGACAGCGACGCGATTTTGGGTAAGGTAAGAGCCTTAAAACCTAATGGCCAAAGTAGTCATAACGATAGCGACAATTCCCCGCTAGCTGACACGCCTGAATCCGCAAAAGGTTTGTTGAACGCTGAGTCATAGCCCCTTGGAAAGATAACGCTGAAGAGCGCGCCCGATAAATTGCCTGACTCTTTTGCAATGCCAGCATTGCCGCTAAAGACTGCTGCATTTGCGATGCGGCTGCATTCAACTTTGCCTGAGACTGTGACCTGACAGGCTGCTGTTTGCGAACGATACGTCGCTGCTGCTGGACCTGCTTATTTTGTTGCTGCCTGCGTTGATTATTCTGTAGCTGTCTTGCCTGTTGTTGGCGTCGCTTCTTTTGTGCCTGTTGCGCGCGCCGCTGTTGTTGACCGCTATTAACCTGGCGCGACTTTCCTTGAGGCGGTTTGTACCAGCCTACTACATCCATCAGGTCATAGTTCCAACGCTTCATAGCAGGATCAGATTGAAACACGTGATAGATTTTTTGGTATAAAGACGCTCGGTACGTTTCCAGCGCCTTGCGATTCCGTTTTAGTTGTTGAATACGCGGCAGAAAGTCTCTTGCAACCTCTTGGTAAAAAACACTGGTACTTGCCGGTGCATTCCTAAAGTCTTCAACAGCCCACTTACGCAATAAGTTCTGATGCTGAGGTTTAATACGACTCGCTGATAAGAAATTGGCAAGCTGTAGCAGCTGATTCACCTGGTATTGCTTCAATACATGATTGTTGACTCGGGCAACAACTTGGTGCGGGTTGGTCGCCGCTTGAGCCAGCGGCATTAGCGATGTAGAAAGTGCTAACGCCAGTATAATTATCCATTTCTTTGTCATGACATCATTCCGTGAGGTCTCAGAATAGAACGTTTAACTTAACCCTTATACGTCTTGAAATTAACTGCTTTACAGATGAACGGTTGCACTTGGTTATTTTCAGTGCATGTTTCTGCCTATCGCTACCAACATAGCTGCTATATTGCTTAATGAGCCCAAATAAGGAAAGTAAGATGGACATTAATGCCTATACCAACTCCAACAAAGAAGCTTGGGATGCCTCCGCGAAATACCACTTGGAATCAGAAGAATGGCAAAAATTGCTGTCTGGATTCGCAACACCTAGCTTTTCAACATTTGATGATACCATGCGCGATATCCTGCTCAGCCTGCCCGTTGAGGGAAAATCGGTCGTTCAAGTGGGCTGTAACAATGGTCGTGAAATACTCTCAGCCATATTACTCGGTGCCAAAAATGGCTTAGGCATTGATCAATCAGCTGCATTTTTACAGCAGGCTGACAAACTAAACGAAGTTGCTAAGCTGCCATGTGAATTTCTTTGTTGTGATGTTTACGATCTGCCGGAGCATCTTCACAACCAATTCGATGTCTGCTTTATTACAATCGGTGTATTGAACTGGATGCCAGATTTGCAGGCGTTTTTCTCAGCCATCAGCCCATTAGTAAAAAGCGGCGGCAAACTGGCAATTTACGAAACTCACCCGTTTATGGAAATGTTTGTGCCAGACAAAACTGACCCTTTCACACCGTCAGTCTCTTACTTCTCAAAAACGCCTTACAAGTCAGAAGCCGCTATTGTGTATGATGGTAGCCAACCTGATGAGACACCATCATCTTACTGGTTTAACCACTCTCTTTCTAACGTGATCAACAGTAGTATCAATGCAGGCTTTTCGCTCACCCAGCTCTCAGAGTATGCTCATACAAATCGCGAAGTTGATTATGATATTTATGAGAATCAGGAAGCACAAATTCCCATGTGCTTCTCATTACTAGCGGATAAGGTTTAGGCCTCTGTACGACACCAGCAGCCGGCTAAATGATCATTCACCAGACCAACCGATTGCATAAAAGCATACATAATCGTTGGCCCAACAAATGTCATGCCGCGCTTTTTGAGATCTTTAGAAAGCGCCTCGCTGATTTCAGTACTGGCAGGCAAGGTTTCATTATCAAAGTGATTAACAATGGGCTTGTTATCAACATAAGCCCATAAATAGGCGTCAAAACTACCGAACTCTTCCTGAATCTTCAAATAAGCAATCGCGTTTTTTCGTGTAGCATTGACTTTCAGTTTGTTGCGAACGATTGCCGGATTTTGCAAGCGCTCCTGAAGATCATCATCAGTCATCGCAGCAACTTTTACAGGGTCAAAATTGTGAAACGCTGCTCGATAGCCCTCACGTTTAGTCAAGATAGTTTCCCAACTCAAGCCTGCTTGCGCACCTTCAAGGATGAGCATTTCAAATAGCGCTTGATCATCATGCTTGGGAATTCCCCATTCATTATCGTGATAATCCGCGTAGAACTCCTTACCAGCAGCGCCACCAAAGCAACGCTTTTTACCATCTGGGCTAATGTCCATTTTATTCCTCCATCGCTTGCTTAAAAACATCATTTCATGCAAAAACTATCATCTACTGACGCAATTTCAATAGTACAGCACAAACAAGCCGTTTTATAAACTCAGTTACCACAATGTAGGTTGCATCAGGCTTTAGCTAATCATCAAAATCATAAGTAGGTACCAACATCGTTCATTCTTTAAACCAATTATCAACTGAAAAATCAAATGTAACTTGCCATAGCATATGAAAACATATATGTTTGTTTTATTGTATTAAGTGTGCAAACTATTTTCACTCAATACTGACAAGGTTCTCTTGAAGGACGTATGTGCCTTGGCCGACAGGCTCCCACGGGTTGCCTGTCTTTTTACGCAGCGTTTTTTGGAAGCTTTTTATCTGTTTAGAAAGACTTTCATCAGGCTGGTTGATTTATTTGAGTTTATTTCTGACAGCCTTCTAGCATCACATACACCTATCTCAGCAATACGCCCCTTGGCATAACCTTATCAAGGTCAATACTCATTGCACCGAGCATCTACTAAATACTAGTTTTAGTTGGCGTAAAAATAACTTAATGAGTTGTAAAAGGAAGAGAAATTAAGAATCTTTCGAATGGTGGCCGGAGGCAGAATCGAACTGCCGACACGCGGATTTTCAATCCGCTGCTCTACCAACTGAGCTATCCGGCCACGAAAGAGGCGCTATTAAACCGTTTTAACTGAACACTGTCAACCAGCTTATTCGCTTTTTTCAGCCCAATATTCATTATTTTTTACACGCCAGTATAAGTACTTAAGAATGCTAGAAATTTACGGTAAGCTACGTATCAGATTTTACTGTGTAGACTAACATGTTTCAGATTGCCCTCTACGAACCCGAAATTCCACCTAACACTGGCAACATCATTCGCTTATGCGCTAATACAGGTTGCCAGTTACACCTTATACATCCTTTAGGTTTTAGTATGGAGACTAAACAGCTACGCCGTGCAGGCTTAGATTATCGAGACTTAACACATGTCACGGAGCATCTCTCTTGGGATCACTTTGTCGAGGCGCACCCCAATAACCGCATCCTAGCATTTAGCACCAAGGCTAAAAGCCTGTACACAGATACTAGCTACAAAGCTGGCGACATCTTACTGTTTGGCCCAGAAACACGCGGCTTACCCAACACGTTAATGGATAAACTACCCTCTGAGCAAATACTGAAAATGCCGATGCTACCTGCAAGCCGTAGTTTAAACCTTTCCAATACGGTCGCAATCGCTGCCTATGAAGCATTGCGTCAAACTAACTTTTCACAAATGCTGTAACCTTAGGTTATGAGATTAATTCGAGACATTTCGGGTGTTCAGCACCTCAAAACGGGCTGTGTGGCAACGATTGGTAACTATGATGGCTTGCATTTAGGGCATCAAGCGATTATGAAACAGCTCGTTGCTGAGGCAGGAAAATATGGACTACCCAACGTCGTAATCAGCTTTGAACCCCTACCCTCTGAGTTTTTCACAGGCAATAAAACACAACGTGTCTACCCATTTCGCGACAAGGTTAGTCTACTTGAGGCACTTGGCATCGACTACTTTCTGTGTCTGCGTTTTAATAAACAGATGGCTAGCATGTCTCCTGAGCGCTTTGTATCAGACATATTATTTGAGTCTCTTCACGTTAAATCCCTTATCGTGGGCGATGATTTTTGCTTTGGTAAAAACCGCACAGGCAATTTTGATATGTTAGTTAATATGGGCTCATCTAATGATATGCAGGTTCATAAAACCAACACATTTGACGATAGCACAGGAAGAATTAGCAGTACGCGCATTCGACAACACCTAGAAAAAGGGGAATTAAAAGCGGCGGGGCATTTATTAGGCAAGCCATTTCGCTTAAGCGGCCGCATCCGTCATGGTGATAAGCGAGGCCGCACGATTGGCTTCCCTACAGCCAACTTACGCATTCAGGATAATATCGCGGCGGCTAATGGCGTGTATGCCGTGCGTGTTAGTGGTCTCACTGACAAAAGACTCAAAGGCGTTGCTAATTTAGGTAACCGACCCACAGTAGCGGGTACCGAGACACGTTTGGAAGTTCACCTATTTGATTTTGATCAATCCGTCTATGGTCAGCACATTACTGTTGAACTGTGTGACTTTATACGTCCTGAACAACGCTTTGAAGACTTTGCGGCACTCACCGCTCAGATACATAAGGATGCCATTCGGGCCAGTGAGTTGTTACAATAGTCACCGCAGATCATAAAGATCAAGATAATCAAACAACTGCTTGTTATCATCGCCAACAACAAGCTTAGGTTTCATTTGCATAAATAACTTGTGGTTTATGACTGGCCTAACCAGATGGGCTTAGAAAATTAGGGTTCAATAACGCATGATAACATTCCGCAAAATCACAATAACCATTCACAGTCTCATTACCATCATGTTGATGCAAACCGCACAGGCTGATGACTTATTTACGGTGTACCAACATGCAAAAGAAAGCGATCCTCAAATTCGCGCGACAGAGGCAAGCTACCTTGCTACGTTAGAAAAGGGCCCTCAAGCACTGGCTGACTTTAAGCCAAAGGTAACACTCAGCGGGAGCACACGCTATTCTGCTGGACGCAACTGGACAGAGTTCAATAACAATAACTCATCTTCCGTTAGCGCAAACTATACCCTCAGCCTGACTAAGCCACTGTATCGACCGCAAATTCAAGAGCGCATCGTCCAGACCAATATTCTTATTGCTCAGTCCGAAGAATCGCTAATTGCTGAGCAGCAAAACCTTATTCTTCGAGTCACTGAGGCTTACTTTGGCTACTTGCAAGCACGCGATGGGGCAGCACTGGCGCGCGAAGAAGCCAAAGCAATTGATCGACAAAACAAACAAATCATCGCTTACTTTGAGGCAGGTCGTTCGGCTATCACCGACGTGCAGGAATCCAAAGCGCGCAATGCGGAAGCAAAATCCAATGTTGTTGTTGCTGATCAAAATGTAGAAATCGCATTGGAAAAATTGTACGGCTTGACGGGGCGCGACTACAAAATTTTGCGTGGTGCTTCTGAGCAAACACCCATGGTTATGCCACAGCCTAATGATATGAACGCTTGGGCGAATGAAACAGCCAACAATAACCAACAGGTTATTTCGGCCCAGTTTGCTGTCGACATTGCCCAAAAAAGTGTGGATATTGCCCGAGCAGGGAAAAAGCCAACGGTCGATTTGTTTGCCAATCACAATGGCAGCGTAGCCCGTGCAAAAGCAGGCGCAGATAGTCAATCGATTGACGCAGCCATCGGCGTGCAGTTTAGTATGACCTTATACGATGCAGGTAAAGCAGACTCCGCTATTCGTGAGGCGCGCTATAATTTCCACAAAGCGATTCAACAGGTTGAAGTGCAGCGCCGTGCCGCCGTTCAACAAACCCGATCTTATTTTCTAAATATTAAGACGGGCAAGAACCAAATTGATGCGTTAAAGCGCTCACTGCGTGCAAGTCAGACAGCGGCCAAAGCCACACAGGAAGGTTTTCGAGCAGGCACTCGCACCGCTGTTGATGTTATACTATCTTTACGTGAAACTTACCGTGCCCATCGTAACTACGCATCAGCAAGATACGACTTTTTGCTAAATACGATTCGCTTAAAACAATCCGCTGGCACGTTACATGAAAGAGATTTGCAAATTTTGTCTCGAATTTTAAATAAATCCAGAACGACGCGCCAAACGTCGCTCCCTAAGAAAAAGAAATAACGAGCTATGCTAACCATCAAACGCCATAAGACCGTTCCCGTTTCAATTGATAATGTCATTGTTGGTGGTGATGCCCCCATCGTGGTTCAGTCGATGACGAATACGGACACTGCAGATGTTGTGAGAACCGTAAAACAGGTAGCAGAACTAGCCAAGGCAGGCTCTGAACTTGTTCGCATTACTGTCAACAATCTTGAGTCGGCAGCAGCTGTTCCCGAAATTAGGGAGCGTTTAGACAACATCGGTTGTGATATCCCGCTAGTCGGTGACTTCCATTTTAACGGGCACAAGCTGTTAACCGCTGTTCCAGCCTGCGCTGAAGCACTTGCCAAATTTCGCATAAACCCAGGCAATGTAGGGCGCGGACGCAAGCGCGATGAGCAATTTGAAAGCATGATTGAATTTGCCTGTCGATATGATAAAGCGGTTCGCATCGGTGTGAACTGGGGTTCATTAGATCAGGAACTCTTGGCACGCATGCTGGATGACAATGCAGCATTAAGCACGCCTCGCGACCTTATGGCGGTTCAGCACGATGCGCTCATAGAGTCAGCACTAGGAAGCGCACGCAAGGCGGAAGAATTTGGCCTAGCGCATGATAAGATCATCATCTCGTGCAAATTAAGCGGTGTTCAGGGCCTCATCCACACCTACCGCGACCTCGCATCTCAATGTGACTACCCACTACACTTAGGCCTTACTGAAGCAGGGATGGGTAGCAAAGGGATTGTCGCTTCAACAGCGGCATTGGGCGTGCTGTTACAAGACGGTATTGGTGATACTATTCGCATTTCTCTAACACCAGAACCTGGTGCGCCACGCGAAAAAGAAGTGGTGGTTGGGCAAGAAATATTACAAAGCATGGGGCTGCGCTCCTTTACCCCTCAAGTGGTTGCTTGCCCTGGCTGTGGCAGAACATCTAGTGAGTATTTCCAGCATTTAGCTGAAGACATACAGTCCTACCTTCGCCACCAAATGCCTATTTGGAAGCAGTCCCATCCGGGAGTAGAGAGCATGTCCGTCGCTGTCATGGGGTGTGTTGTTAATGGCCCCGGTGAAAGCAAGCACGCGAATATTGGCATTAGTCTACCCGGCACAGGTGAAAAACCCGTTGCCCCGGTCTATGAGGACGGTGAAAAAACCGTGACCCTCAAGGGCGACCATATTGCTGAAGAGTTCCAAGTATTGGTCGATAATTACGTCGCCAGAACCTATAAAGCAACCAGCTAAGCGGCTTATTTTCCGTTGTACGGTGCAGCCTTTTATCTACAAAGCAATGCCGTACTTAGGGATATTGGCTAAGCTTGTGTCATACCTCAAAAGAAAATAACAAGGTAAGACAACATGCCCTCACAAATAAACTGCTGGTTCTTGGTCTTAGCTAGCACTCTAATTACCCCCTCGTTGGCCTCAGCAAGTGATACTTTTTCTTATGATTTTTACGAAGTTGAAATATCATCCACAACTGAAGATGGTGGTTCCTACACCAGTCTCGGTGCCAGCGGCTCAATGGAAATCAATAACGAGCATTACATTACCGCGCAAGTTAAAACGGACATTGCTGACGGCGTAACAGCCAATGAAATTGGCGTTGGCATTGGTGCCTACAAATCCAGCTCAGAAAGCACAGACTATTATTCGCGTGCAGGCTTTACCCACGGTAAAGATAACTGCTGTGGCTCAGCACAAACGCTCAGTGTTGGTTTTGGCGCACGCCATGAACTCAGCGACTCGATTGAACTCACGGGCGGCATCGATTTATTGTTCTCTACCGCAGAAGAAAGTAGCGGTGTTAGCGGCAATCTTTCCGCGTTGTACAATTTTAATGAAACCACTCAGATTGGCGGTGGCGTTGAAAGCGACGGAGACAAAACAGAAGCACGCTTCTTTACGCGAATTAAAATGTTATAGTTTTTGCATTTTATATTCTTCATTTACGACGCCCCAGCCTTGGGGCGTTTTTATTTCAGCCAATTATTACAAAATACTCATTTCATTATTAGCAACATTACCATTAGAATGCCAAAGTTAAAAACTACTTGGGACACTATAATGGACCCCATTGACCAGCTGGATACTCTGGCTAAGCGTCTTTCTTCACTCATTCCCGAACCGATTCAAGCCACACAAAAAGATATCGAGTCCAACCTTCGATCAGGATTAGAAAGTGGCCTCCGCAAGATGAATCTAGTGACTCGAGAGGAATTTGATGTCCAAACTGCTGTCCTGCAACGCACCAGAGAGAAATTAGAACAATTAGAAAAGCGTGTTTCCGAGCTTGAGCAACTTAGCTCATAGCGTACATTGCTTGATTGCTCGCACTCTTCAGTCAACTTGTCTTACTTTAGAAGCTAATTATGAAAAAAATTATTATTGTTATGACCGCTGTTTTTGGCTTATTGCTAAGCAGCATGGCCTTCTCTGCTCAAGACCCTAATGTGGCGCTTAGAGCTGCTTTGCAAAAAAAGGATTACCGAACGGCTTTTCAGGTCTCCTCAAAATTTGCTAAACAGGGCGATGCCGCAGGGCAATACGTCCTTGGACAGCTCTACCTAAACGGCCAAGGGGTCAAAAAACACCCCGGTATTGCCTTTAGTTGGTTTAAAAAGGCGGCGGATCAGCACCACCCACTGGCTCGGTTTGCCTTAGGTTCCTTGTATGCAACAGGTACAGGCACACGAAAGAATATGCAGCTGGCACGCCAGCAGTTTAACTTAGCGGCCCAGCGCGGCGTGCCTGACGCCATGCGTAGTCTCGGCATCATGTATGAAAAAGGCGATGGTGTGCCTAAAAACATTGGCGCAGCGATGGGCTGGTATGAGAAAGCAGCCAATAAAGGCATGGTCGATGTACAGATGATGCTCGCAGAACGCTATTTAAAAGGTGCCGGCGTAAAACGCAACCCTGGTAAGGCATTTGCCTATGCCAATAAAGCCGATAGAGCAGCCAAAAAAGCGAAAGCAAAACTGGTT
>JBMZDT010000035.1:0-10263 GCA_049614505.1 Leucothrix sp. | reverse complement strand
TCTGATCAAATTGCGCATTGCTAGCACTGGTGTATTGGCCGTTGTAGTTAAATGGCCCGTAGCAAACCATTAGCCCGCCCGGTTTGATGCAGTCAGCACCTTTTTCAAATAAATCGACGACATTTTGCCAGTGCATGATGTGAGTGACATTGGCACTATACAATAGGTCATATTGCGTGTCAGGCCAGCTATCTTCGCTTACATTGAGGCTGATCGGCGGCTTTACGTTAGGCTGTTGTGCCTCATTGAGCCATGCCTGAATACCCCCGTGATATTGCAACTGGTCGCTACATTGCCAAGTGATTTGAGGCAATGATTCAGCAAAATACACGGCGTGTTGGCCCGTACCACTGCCAATTTCAAGTACCGTGGGCTTGGCCGTTGTGATAGCGGTCAATAGCTCGTTTAGGACGGCGAGAATTGGTTCGCGGTTTTGATCGCAGGCAGCCGAGTAAGGTTTCATGATGTTGCATCCTGATAGGGTGAGCTCAGTTGTGCATAGTACTCGTTAATCGCTGCACGTTCATGGCTAACATATTGAGCGATTGACTCTTGATAAGGAGAGTTATTCAGCCAATGAGCAGAACGCGTTTGTGTGGGGACAAAACCACGTGCGATTTTATGTTCACCCTGAGCGCCCGGCTCAAAGACTTGTAAGCCGTGACGAATACAGTACTCAATGCCTTGGTAGTAGCAAGCCTCAAAGTGCAGTTTATCAATTTGCTGAGTACAGCCCCAGTGCCTTCCGTACAAACGCGTATCGCTTCGAAACATCAAAGAGCCAGCGATGCACTCGCCTGAGGGTAGGTCGGATAGCACTAAAAAAACTTGATCTGGCAGCTTTTCCCCTACTTCTTGGAAAAACCCTGCGTTCATTGTCGGTGTGCTCCATTTCTCCTCAAAGGTGACTTTGTAAAAATACGCAAAATCGGCCCAGTCTTGTGTGGTCGCCGTGTGGCCGTCGAGTAAGCGTAAGGTCACGCCTGATTGCTGCATGCGCTTACGCTCTTGCCGAATGTTTTTACGTTTTTTGGCGGTGAGCTTCATTAAGAAATCATCAAAGTCTGCATAATCTTGATTATTCCAATGAAACTGGCAGTCGTGGCGTAGCAAGACATCCGCGCCATTGAGATTCAATGAGGCTAGCCAATCGACTTGATCTGGGTTGGCAAATAAGCAGTGAAAGCTGCTGAAGTTGTTATCACTGGCTAGCTGGGCCATGGTTTGCATGAGCAGTTGGTAGTGTTCCTCTGGTGCTTCAGCATTACTCAGCAGGCGCTGTCCAGAGGCGGGCGTATAGGGAATTGAAGATACCAGCTTTGGGAAATACTGCATACCGCTACGCTTGTAAGCGTCTGCCCAGGCGTGATCAAACACAAACTCGCCGTAAGAGTTGTACTTTTGGTAAAGCGGCATGGCAGAGACTAATTCGTCATCGTCATAAATACCGATATGACAAGGAATCCAGCCGAACGTTGGCCCAACGCAGCCATGATTTTCGAGTGCAGCAAGGAACTCATGGCGCATGAAAGGATTGTTATCATCGACCAATAAATTCCACCGTTTGGCTGAAATTTGATTGATTTCACTGTGTATTTTAATCTGCATGCTTAAAAATGTTGCTCACGTGGGCTGAATTACTGCATTATAGCGATATGAAACTAATAACAAAAAGAATGATGCGGGGATTGAGGGTTTTACTTTGGTCGATGTGTGGCATCGTTCTATTTTACTTATTAATTTTGTTTGTTTATCGCTGGGTTCCGATACCGACATCTGCATTTATCTATCATCAAAATGCGCTACACAAGGCTGAACCAAACGTCTATAGCCAAGCAAATTATGAATGGATTGACTGGAAAGAAATCCCGTCCGATGTTGTGTTGGCGGTGATAACGGCTGAAGATCAGCGTTTCCCCAATCACTGGGGGGTTGATGTGATTGAAATGCGCAACGCGATTCTCAATAGGGAAGGGGCCTCATCGATTCGAGGTGCTAGCACGATTACTCAGCAGGTCGCTAAGAATCTATTCCTGTGGAATGGCCGCAGCTATTTGCGCAAAGGCGTAGAAATTTTTATTAGCCTGTCATTAGAGCTGATCTGGTCTAAAGAGCGTATTTTGGAAGTGTATTTGAACATTGCGCAGTTTGCGCCGGTGACATTTGGTGTTAAAGCAGCCAGTGAAAAACTCTATGGCAAACTACCACAAGCGTTAACGCGTGAAGAATGTGCAATGATCGCGGCAGTATTGCCTACCCCTGCAAAATCCAACGCGCTTGATCCCAGCCCTACATTACAAAAACGCCACGCCTGGATTTTGAAGCATATGGAAAAGCTAGGTGGCGTGGCGTATTTGAAAAAGTTATAAACTATGATTCCATTGGGCCGCCAGCGTCTTTCCAGTCACCAATGCCACCGATATTCGTTACGGATTGGTAGCCCATTTCCTGCAACGTTTTTCCGCTAAGAGCCGCTTGCCCACCAGCGGCACAAATCAAATAGATATTGGCCTCTTTCTGCATAGCGGGGTTGTGAAACGGGGTAGCAGCGTCGGCGGCAAACTCAAGAAAACCACGAGGTATGCGTTGTGCTCCTGCAATGGTGCCAGTTTCAGTGACTTGTGAAGAGTCGCGCACATCAACAAAAACGGCGTCTGTACCATGTAAAGAAACCGCGTCTTTAGCGCTCAGCGTGGGGACGGTTTCGTTAGCAACATCTAAAAAATATTGTGCAGATTTCATGAAAATTCCTCAGTAAATAGTTCAGTGTTTAGCGATTGATCATAGAGTCAGGTTGATGCCGTTGGCGCTAGAGCCAAGCACCTATATCAAATTCGGTTAGTGAGTCAATAATAGCTGTCGCATTCTGAAACGCATCATGGCTCATATTGGGGTCAGGCACTGCAATGACCTGCATGCCTGCGGTATTAGCGGCTTGTACTCCTGAAGGAGCATCTTCAAAGACTAAGCAGTCTTTAGGTGTGTGACCAAGGGCTTTGGCTGCTGTCAGAAAAATATCGGGCGCAGGTTTGGCTTTTTTGACCTCAGGGTGGTTGCTGGTGACAACGGCATCAAAGTATTGAAACCAATCCTGATGGTGTTGAGTCTTTAGTGCAAAGTGGTGTTTGTTGGAGCTGGTTGCGACGGCAATCGGCACCTTGTTTTCAGAGAGGGTTTTAATGAGCTCGGGTGCGCCTTGTTTAGGCTGAGCCAATGGAAAGCGTTCATCTAACAGTGCGTTGCGCTCTTCAAGGTAAAACTCAGGCTCAAAGGGTAATGCTAGTGCTTTAACCAAGTAGCTTGCAGCATCGTAAGAGTCACGCCCAATCATATGTGACTTAACTGACCAATCAAACACCTTGCCATAGCGTCCCACAATCATCTGAGTGACTTCAGTATAGATACTTTCAGTGTCTAGCAATAAGCCATCCATATCGAACAGGATGGCTTTGATTTTAGCATGACTCATGATGTTAACGCCCGTCAGTCAAAAGAAGGCGGCAACGATACCATATTCAGCAGGCTGTTTTATGATTTAGACAGCGGCTGATCAGTACAATTATGACTTCGATTTGATAAAACTCTCAATCGAGGTCACGGGTAGCTGTCCTGGTTGTAGTGCAACCAGTTTGCCTTTGGGATCAAAAATCATAAACGTAGGGGTACCAATCAAGCTTTCATCTGCTGCTTGCTGCATCCAAGCATTGATCTCAATAGGATTACTCAGAATATTTTTAAATGGCATCTTATATTCTTTAATCATAGACTCAGCAGCATCTTTGCCTGGTTGTCCATCGAGTGCAATGCCGACAATTCTAACGTTGTCCATTTTGCCATCAAACTCGACCATTTGTGGCATGTGATGGCGACACGCATGGCAGTTTGATGCCCAAACTTCGACAACAGACCATTTGCCATCGCCGACTTGATCTTCAATTGTCGTCTTTGTGCCATCAAATTCTGTGAAGGCAACCGCTGAACCGCTAAGGAGGATTGTGCCCATTAGGGTTAAAAATAAGGTTTTAGCTAAAAAAAACAGTTTCACGAGTGTGTTCCTCAATTTATGATGGGTGCGCTGATTATTTTCTATTAAAAATCCACGCGCTTAACTTACATAATTATTTAAAAGATATAAAAAATGCCAACAAGTTCCCCGTATTCGACACGTGCAGTGTTATTTGATCTGGATGGTACCTTACTGGATACCGCCCCAGACATGGTAAGATCCCTCAACCTGTTACTTCAAGAAGAAGGTGTACCAACGGTTGATCCGTCCGTTGCTCGCCAATATGTATCCGATGGCACTAAAGCATTGGTTACCTTGGGGTTTGGTGAGCGACAATCATCCGCACAATTTGAACGACGCTGTCAGCGCTATCTCACTATCTACGAAGAAAACTTGTGTGTGGATACAGCTTTCTTTGAAGGCATGGCTGAAACAGTGGAGCATCTTGAAGCGCATGGCGTGTTATGGGGGATTGTGACAAATAAGCCAGCTTTCCTAACCGATCCCTTATTGCGCGCATTAACCCTTGATGCACGCACTAGCGTGGTGATTAGCGGGGACTCCTTGCCGCAGCGCAAACCACATCCCCAGCCACTGTTTCACGCAGCGGGTGAGATTGCCTTGCTAACAACAGAGTGCATTTACGTAGGGGATGCTGAGCGGGACATTGTTGCTGGCAATAGAGCAGGCATGGTGACTTTACTAGCAAGCTATGGCTACATTGATGACGCTGATCAGCCAGAAAACTGGGGGGCTAATGGCATTATTCAATACCCTCAAGAAATCCTTGACTGGTTAGATGAGTCACCACCCATTGAACTTGATGCAAAGCGCGCCAACTGATTAATCGCGACACCACTGACGACTAGAGAGAGCATAACGTGAATATAAGTAGAAATACCGCAAGATCAACCCTGTTTCAAATCGTACTGTTTTTGATTCTATTGGCAGGGGCTCTATTCTGGCAGCGCAATAATATTGCAGATTTGTACCTTTCTGGTGAAATAAATCCGGTGGGTTGGCTGCTCAATGGCGTGATTATTGTACTGTTCTTATTAGGCATGCTGAGGATTATTGCGCTGTTGTTATCGTATAGCAGTGAGCATAGCATTTTGGAGCAGCTCGTCGAATCCGTCAATGATGGGGCGCATGAACCCGCTAGCGGTTTGTTAGAAGAGGCATTGGCAGTAAAACGTTATCAATATGTGCAAGAAATGGCGCGACAGGGGAACCCGGTTGATCAAGGGGCGTTAGCATCTAACTTAAGCACTTCTGAGCAAAGTCGTTTTACGCTAGTTCGTTACGTTAATAGCATTCTAATTTTGTTGGGTGTTTTTGGGACGGTGGTGTCACTCTCAATTGCGCTGATTGGCGCCTCTAATTTGTTAGATTCGCCAGAGGGTGCTGAGAAAATGGGGATGATCATTGGCGGCATGTCCTCTGCCTTAAGTACCACGATGACGGCGATTGTGTGTTTTATTGTCTACGCCTACTTCTATTTGCGCCTTAACAATGCAAGGGCCCAGTTATTAAATGGCATCGAGAGTATGACAGCAACGTACCTGTTGCCCAGTATTACTCACACGGAGTCCTCTTTGTTAAGGCAGGTGGGTGAACTCACCATTGCGTTGAATAAATCAACGGAGCGTTTGACTGAGGTGCAGCAGCACTTTATTACCGCAGCGGATCATCTGAATGCCGCAGTAGTTAGGCAAACCAAGGGTAATGGGATTAGTGAAGAAACCCTGCAAGAGTTTAAAGAGCTGCTAAGAGAAGGTTTCCGACTGCCGCAGCCCACTAACTCGCCAGTGACTAATGCTGCATCAGGGGATCAGATCCCAACCATGACGCAGCCGGTAACACAGCGATGAGAAACGGATTTCCCGACTATCATCAATTTCCTGAGCGAGATCATGGCGATGAAAGCTTTTGGCCTTCATTTACTGACATTATGATGGTCATTACCATGGTATTTCTGTTGGTAACGGTGATGGCGATCACTAATAACTGGAAATTGGTGACGGACCTTAAAGCCAGTGTTTTAGCGGAGCGCTTAGCTGCTGAGCAAGCACTCGATAAAGAGGCGAAAAACAATACGCTTGAAGACCAAATGGTGCTGCTACAAAGGCGTTTAGTAGATGCCAATAAAGTCGCTGTCGATAAGCAGGTTGCTAATTCGGCGCTTCAGGAAGAGCTCAACCGTATTTTGACGAGAGTCAGTAGCATCGAAAAAGAGCTGGAAACAAGCCTTAAAGCGGTTCAAGCGCGCGAGCAGCAGTTGGCTATCAGCAGCCAACAAATCGAGGCATTGACTGCTGATCGCGATAAGCAATTAGCCACATTAGCAACACGGGCTCAGGCATTAACGAACTTGCAGGGCATTCAAGAGACCAGCCAGCAGCAGGTGTTACGTTTGCAAGAAGCGCTGGACTTAAAGCAAGCAGCATTGTTAGCCAGTCAACAAGACCAGCAATCGGTGCAGTCGCAATTGACTGAGGCGCAGGAAATGGCACTACGCCAGCAGGCTGCGTTAAAAGCGGAATTGTTAGCCTTATCCCAGCAGCAAACAGTGTTAGAAGCCGCAAAAACTGACGGCACTAGCAAGATTGCAGCGCTAGAAGCCGCTTTGAGACGAGCCAATGCGGCGCTGCTAGCCAGTCAGGAAGATAGCAGTACTCAACTTACGGATTTGCAAGCAAGGCTGCAACAAACAGAAGCGACTTTGGTGTCTAGCCAGGAAAGCCAGCAGCTCACGGAGCAGCAGTTGGATACGATGCGTGCAGAGGCTATTGCTTTAGAGCAGGCTAAGCGTGACAGCGCCGCATCACTGATTGCGATGCGTGAGGAAGTGGCGCAGCTGAAAAATGAGTTTGATTCGTTAGATTCCAAGTATCAAAAGCTGGTTCGTCCAGCGCGTTCCAGCGAAGGCAAACATGTTGTGTCAGTGTGGTTTAGTAAGCAAAGCGGACGAGGGGTCTACCGAATCAGAAATGGTAGTCAGGGGAGTTTTTCTAGTACCACACGTAAAGAGATGGCGAACACCTTGGCCGCGTTAAAAAACAAATACGGTAAAAAACTGTACGTGAAGGTCATTATCCCTGAAAATAGCGGGCTTTCTTATTCTGATGCGTGGCGTTTTACAACAGAAATGCAGCGCGAGTATGATTATTATTATCAGGATGACGAGTAACACTGGTAGGGACTAATATGTCTGAAGCATTACTAAATTTTGTTCCGCAGCTTAATGCACTTGAAGGGCGGGTTATTCTGGTGACAGGCGCTGGCGCAGGAATTGGCCGAGCGGTTGCAAAGGCCTATGCCAGCTATGGGGCAATGGTTGTTTTGCTGGGGAAAACGATTGCCAAGCTCGAAAGCGTATACGATGAGATTACTGAGGCAGGGTTTCCAGAGCCTGCAATTTACCCGCTAGACATGGCCGGTGCCACCGCGCATGACTACATTGAGATGTCGAAAATCCTGGATGAGCAAGTCGGCGGATTGGACGGTTTGGTACTAAATGCTGCTTGGCTACCCGGGTTTATGCCGTTTGAGCAGTATGACTTGGAAAGCTGGCAAAAAGTGATGACCGTCAATTTGAATGCCAACTACTTAATCGTTCAAGCCTGCCTACCGTTATTAAAACAGTCGGATCATGCTTCAATCATCCACTCGGCGCATCACCTGTCACGGGCCTATGCGGGAGCGTTTGGCATTGCTAAAGCTGGTATGGCGGCTATGTTGGATATTGTGGCGGATGAATATGACAATCCAGAGCGTTTTGTACGTGTTAACAGTATCGACTCTGGACCTTTAAATACGCAGATGCGTATCACCAACTACCCTGGAGAAGAGGGGAAAAACAATGCGCCTGCTGAAGCGGTGATTGGCCCTTATTTGTATTTTATGTGTGCCGAAGCAGGGCAGACAACGCGTGAAAAAGTCCGCTTTGAAAAGATTGACGCCGACTTTGTCTGGCCAGGCACGCCGGTCGTTAAACACTGACATGTTTAATTTTGACGCCTTATACCAAGACCTGCGCGACACAGAGTTTGAACCGTGGCTGGAGAGCCTGCCGAGCGAGCTAGATGCGGTATTTCAAGAAAAAACGCATGGCTTTTTACAAGACTGGATTGAGCTGATTGAGCAAATGCCAGTAGCAACCCCTTCAACGGTTGACTTGAATGCGCCGAGCATTCGTATCGGTGAGGCAGCCGACCTTGATGCAGAACAAGCGGCACTGTTGGAGCAACAGCTGCGCACAATCATCCCTTGGCGGAAGGGACCTTATGAAATCTTCGGTATTCCTGTGAATACGGAATGGCGCTCAGACTTCAAATGGCAGCGTATACAGCCGCATTTAAGTGCGCTAGATAATCGCCGAGTGTTAGATGTGGGCTGTGGTAATGGCTACCACATGTGGCGGATGTTGGGTGAGGGCGCGCAGCTCGTGATTGGTGCTGACCCCAGCCAGTTTTTTCTAGCCCAGTTCCGTGCAATCAAGCGTTATGCGGGTGAAACATTGCCTATTCACTTACTGCCATTTAAATCGGAACAGCTGCCTGCCTTTACTCAGCAATACAAAGGCATTGGTTTTGACACCGTGTTTTCAATGGGTGTGCTGTATCACCGCGCCTCACCCGTAGCGCATTTGCAGGAGTTACGCAGCTTCTTAAGAAAAGGGGGCGAGCTGGTGCTGGAAACCCTAGTGGTTGAAGGGGATGAGCAAACGACCTTAGTCCCTGAAGGCCGTTATGCAAAAATGCGCAATGTGTGGTTTGTGGGTTCAACACGCTTCCTGATCCGCTTGTTAGAACGCGTTGGGTTTGTGGATTGTCGAGTGGTTGATGAGACAGTCACGTCAATACAAGAGCAGCGCAGAACGGATTGGATGACTTTCGAATCCCTAGCTGATTTCTTAGACCCTGAAGATCCATCAAAAACTATCGAAGGCTATCCCGCGCCGCGCCGCGCAACGATTATTTGTACGGCGCCTTAGACAGATCCCTAACTCTTTTTCTTCTTTTTACGGGGCTTTTTGTCGCCTGTTGAAGGCTTGGCTGCGCGCTTAGAGCCTGTCCCTTTTGGGGTGAATCGGCTGCCTTTGCCCGTGCGATCTGCGTTATCTCGACGTGGCTCCTTAGGCTGTTCGGATGTCTGTTTGGTGCTTGTATCGCCTTTTGGTGTTAGCTGGCGTAGCTGTAACTGTTGGCCTTGCACCCAAAGCTTTTGCAAGTGTTTGAATATTGGTTTAGGCATGCCATCAGGTAGCTCAACGGTGCTATGATCCCCTTCAATGCTCAGGTTGCGGATAAATGCGCTGTCTACACCGGCTTCATTCGCAATAGCACCAACAATATGTTTTGCCTCGACCCCGTGCTCTGCACCCACTTCTAGTCGGTAAGTCACCATGTCAGGTAAGGCTTCAGTTGAGCCGCTGTCTTTATTGCGACTGCGCTTGTTTTCAGTGCGAGGTGATTCGTTCCTGTCACGGCTACGTGAAGGACGCTCGGTATCACGGTCTTTGCGATTCCTGTCTGGGCGCGTGTCGTGACTTGGGATGTCCAGCTGCTTGGCAGAAAGTGGGCGGTCTTTTTGCGCAAGCCAAGCCAAGGCGGCCGCAATTTTTTCAATGCTTAAGTCACCCTCATTCGCATAGCTGCCTACAACGCTTTCTAGAAAATCCAAGTCTTGTTGCAAAACGATGTCAGAAATTTGCTGCTTGAAGCGCGTAATTCGCGTTTCACTAATAGACTCCGCAGTCGGCAGCTTAAACGGCAGTATTTCTTGCCCAGTGGCTCGCTCGATGCTCTTTAGCATGCGCTCGCCACGAGGTGGAATAAACAAGATAGCCGTGCCTTCACGTCCTGCTCGACCTGTTCGACCAATGCGGTGCACGTAAGACTCCGTATCATGCGGCATGTCGTAGTTAATGACATGACTAATACGCTCAACATCCAAACCCCGTGCTACCACATCAGTGGCGATCATAATGTCGATCTTGCCACGGCGAAATTGCTCTATGGTCTTTTCCCGCAGCTCCTGTTTAATGTCGCCATTAATGGCCGTCGTTGCATAGCCACGAGCTTCTAATTTCTCACCGAGCTCATGTGTCATAGACTTGGTGCGGACAAAAATCAGGATGCCATCAAAAGGCTCGGCTTCAAAAATACGGGTTAACGCATCTAATTTATGAACCGTTTTACCTTTCCAGTAGCGCTGACGAATCGTCTCGGCCGTAGCCGTGCGCGCCTTGATCG
>JBMZDT010000034.1:0-10601 GCA_049614505.1 Leucothrix sp. | reverse complement strand
GATGCGGTCATGTTAGATAATCTCCTATTGGCTTGCTGACACACCTGTACACAATATGTATTTAGCACTTTTATCAGCTACATCATAACGCTGTCAATCGTAATCATTAGCAGTAGATTAAGTAGGTACATGATGGCTAGTAGAGCACACAACTTAGCGATATCATTAAGCAAAGCACAAGGATTAATTCATGAGTAACGCAACATTTGTAGAAAGCTTGGCAAACAAGATTTCACCTGAGCAAATTACTGAGTTTCAAGAGAAGGGTGCCGTTTGCCTACGTGGCCTGTTTGATAGTAAGTGGCTTGAACAACTGACTGTTGGTGTAGAGAAAAACTTTGCTGATCCAGGCCCATGGAATACAGTTTATACACCTGAAGGCGAGCCGGGTGGGTTTTATGATGATTATTGTAACTGGCAGCGCATTAGTGAGTATCAAGAATTTATTCAGCACTCACCTGCGGCTGAGCTAGCAGCAAAATTGATGACCTCAAGCACCGCACGTATCTACCACGAACATGTGCTGGTTAAAGAACCGGGCACCAAAGAAACCACACCGTGGCATCATGACTTACCTTATTACGGCGTTGACGGCGATCAATTATGCTCCATCTGGTTGCCATTGGATGACGTGCCGCAAAGTGCTTGCCCTGAGTTTGTTGCAGGTTCTCACAACAGCGGCGTCTTGTATTATCCACGACTCTTTATTAACAATACCAATTACGCTGAAGGTATCGCGGGCTATGAAACTATTCCTGATATCAGCGCACAGCGTAACGAGTTAGCACTACTGTCGTGGGAGTTGGAGCTGGGTGACTGCATTGTTTTTCATATGCGTACTGTACATGGCGCACCCGCAACCAGTGGACTCACCTCCCGTCGTCGGGCATTTTCTACACGTTGGTTAGGTGATGATGCGCGTTTTGCCCAGCGGGCTTGGAAAACTTCGCCACCTTATCCTGAAGTTGATTTAACAGCGGGCGATGCCATGGTGCATGACTCATTCCCAGTGTGTTGGGCAAAGTAAACATCGCTGTACATTTGCCAATTCATTCAACGTGTTTTTTCCATGACTGCACCTACATTTCGGGATATATTTTCAAGATAGCTACCCAAGGAATAGCAATGTATCAATTTCACCACTTCCCTAGTACTCCACAGCACTATCAAGTAAGTGCCTTGGGTATTTGCTTCATTTCGCCCCTCGTTTTTAGCTGGGGACGAGTTTTTATTATTGCCTCAACTCGGCAGGCCTGCATAAAGCAAATACCCAAGGCATCCATCTCACCCAGAACTTGGTGCTTGTCATGAGCATAACTAACCCTGTGACGGAGAGTGATGGTGAAGCACTGAAGCGAGGCATCGATAACTTACTATTGACTTGTGTTGGCTTACAAAGTGGCCACTCGTTACTCATAGTGAGAGAACCCGCAACCGAAAAGATTTATTGCCCAACGGTCGCTGAGCAAGTAGCTGCACGGGCAAACGAGCTAGGTGCGACTGTCACAGTTCAAAGTCATGAAATGATTACTGAAGCAGGTCAATTTCCTAGTGAATTAATACACGCAATGGATCAAGCAGACCACACAGTGTTTATGAGCCGCATTGGTGACTACTCTCGCTTTGTTCCGCTGAGCGGACGCTCTAGCAAAACACAGTGTTATGCTCTAAATGCTCACATGCTAGCGTCGCATTATGCAGGCGCATGTTACAAACTGATGACGCAGTTATATCAAAAATTTGAGGCTGAGTTGATGGCGGCAAAGCATTGGCACTTTAGCTGTCCGCTTGGCACAGACCTATGCGGTAGCTTTAATTGGCCTAGCCAACAAGGTGGCGAGGATGATGAATTTTCACTGCAATTATTTCCTGTCACCACTTTTAAACCCGTGCCTTGTGATGATGCTAGTGGCCAAGTTGCGCTATCTCGCTGGTTATTACCAGGCGGTGTAGCTAAGGTCGAACCTGCCCATATTGACTTTGATGGTGTGGTTATGGCGACAGTTGATGATGGCTACCTAACTGGCTTTGAAGGGCCGCAAACGGCTGTTAGGCAAATCAATGACCATACCGATTTTATTGCTAACTCGCTTAATATAAACCGCAACCGCCTTCATTCTTGGCATGCTGGTTTAAACCCACATACCTTCTTTGATGGCTGCATAATCAATGACTTAATGCGCTGGGAAGGGACTTCGTTTGCCAGCCCGCGTTATCTGCACGTCCACACTTGTGGCGACGCACCACCCGGTGAAATTGCCTGGTCAGTGTTTAATCCCACCGTGGTTATTGATGGCGAAACCTACTGGCAAGATGGTCAATTTATTTGGTATCAGCGTGACGATAATCAGGCGTTAATTGCGCAAGTTGCTGGGGCCGAGTGTTTACTAGAAATGAGTCGGTGCATTAAGGTTTAGGTCATGCCTTTCAGCATACCTGCTGCAATTTCATTATGCCTTTCTATCAGTGGCGCTAACTCAACGCCTTTCAAAATGCCTTCTTCGACGATGACTTGTCCATTAACTATCGATAGCCAAGCGGTACCCGGCGCGCAAGTCATTAGCGAAGCCACAGGGTCACTCTGCCCACCAGCATGCTGCAGACCATCGACCCGAAATGCGACCAAGTCAGCCGACTTACCCACTTCTAAGCTGCCTAAATCATCCTCTCGCCGTAGTACGCGTGCGCCACCCAAGGTCGCTAACTCCAATGCTTCGCGTGCTGAAAAACGATCTGCTCGCGCTTCAAACCCTGGCCAACCAACACGCTGTAACAGCATCGCTTGGCGTGCTTCACCCAGCATGTGATTACCATCATTACTCGCAGACCCATCAACCCCCAGCGCAACTTTCATTCCAGCGTCTACCATGTCCCGCACAGGCGCAATGCCGGATGCTAAGATCATATTACTACTGGGGCAATGGCATATCCCGGTGCGGGTTGCTGCCATCTGGGTAATCTCATCGGCTGATGGGTGAACCATGTGCGCAAACCACACATCATCACCAAGCCAACCGACACTTTCCATATATTCAATGGGGCGCATCCCAAATTTTTCTTGGCAGAAACGATCTTCATCAATGGTTTCTGCAAGGTGCGTATGCAGGTTCACTTTAGGATACTGACGAGCGAGGTCAGCGGTGCGCTGCATTAATTCCCCCGTCACACTAAATGGCGAACAAGGTGCCAAGCCAATCCGTAACATTGAGTGCTTTTTTGCATCATGAAAGGTTTCAATAACGCGAATACAATCTTCCAAGATATCATCTTCATCCTGACAAACTGAATCGGGTGGTAATCCGCCTTTACTCTCACCCAAACTCATACTGCCACGCGTTGGGTGAAAGCGAATGCCGAGCTCTTGTGCGGCACGAATCTCATCATCTAGCTTAGCGCCATTGGGGAAAAGATAGAGGTGATCAGCAACGGTGGTTGCTCCAGATAGCAACAGCTCAGATAAACCGACTTTGGCACTCACATAGACCGCTTCACCGTCCATTTTCCCCCAGATTTTGTAAAGCGTTTTCAACCAATCAAACAGGGATAAACCTTCAGCAGTCCCCACCGTACGGGTCAGCGTTTGGTAGAGATGGTGATGGCAATTGATCAAGCCTGGAATAATCACGGTACCACTAGCGTCAATAACCTGATCAACTGAAATCCCTTGGTCAGTACAGTGTTGAGTGAGTGCTGCTGTGGTATCTACCGCTTCAATGACATTATCACGAATCAATATTGCTCCATCTGCAAGCTCTCGTCGCTCGGCATCCATCGTCACCAACACTTTGGCCTGTTTAATGAGTTTTATGTTTGCTGTGTCGCTAGTCACGATGAGGCCTCTTATTCCAATGGAAGCTGCAAACTAGCACCGACAGCTCTGCACGTAAAGCACACAGAAAAATCACAACTCGTTCATAGGCATTGCACGGCCTCTCGGTACGCTATTCATTATCAAAATAGTAAAGGTTTAGACATGAACTTTAGTAACCGAAAAGTGTTTGCTGTTGTTACCCTAGCAACACTTGCTGTGTTGGGGCATTGGAATTTTTGGTCGCATGGCATCTACGCCCTAGGCTTTAATACCACGGTGTTTTGGATGGGCATCACGTTTTTACTTTGGGACAACAATCCTACGTTACATTGGAAAAAAGACTGGTGCTGGTTTATGCCACTATTGCTGATGGCTTTGAGTTTTTCCCTCTTCAGCAACCCATGGCTCAAAATCATTTCCTGTGTAGTGTTACCCATAGCTTCCAGTGCCTTTTACGCCTACTCGCAAATCAACAATGCGGCTGAACGTTTTTGGGGTTTACCACTCATTGGTGCACTGATTAAACGCAGCTTAGTTCCCATACGAGTCATTGGCACCGCGACACTATTTTTTAGAAGTATCATTGCTAATGTTTTTTCGTTACAAGGCAACCATCTATGTAAGCGTATTTTGAGCGGTTTAATCCTACTCGTTCCGGTCGCTGCCATTGTTCTAATTTTATTAACCTCCGCCGATGAAAATTTTGCACGACTTATTGAAAGAACGGGCCTGCACATCTTTGGCTTCTTGAACTGGAGTATCATTGCTAAAGTCTTTTGCATTTTCATGATGTGTGTTTTGATTTTTTCTATCCTACATGCTTGGAAAGATCCTTATGATTTCATAGAAAAAGAGGCCAAGCTTGAACTAGATGATGTGATCATTGGCATTGTCATGGGAGGCATTTTACTGATTTACCTTGTATTTTTACTGCTACAAGTTGACCATATTCTGCTAGCGACACTACCACAAAGTTTTGATCAGACCGAGCAGATCGTTAAATCTGGGTTTTGGCAGCTATTCTTCTTATCGATTTTAAATGTCAGCTTATTTTTCACGGTGTATAAAAATACTGGTGGTGCAGCACAAATTATTTTGCGTGTTTTCATCATCGCATCAGGATTACTATTGTTATCCGCTGCTTGGCGTATGGGCATGTATGTGTATTGGCATGGTTTAAGCTATGAGAAATTCTTTGCCAGCTACACCACTCTATTTGCTTTAGGTGTGTTTGTTTATTTACTTATCGCCAGCTTCGCAAAATACCGTAAGGATGTTGTTTGCTTTATCGTATTTGCTGCGCTTTGGGCATACGGCGTCGCAACGGTGCTCCCTGTGGAACGCATTATTTTTAAAACCAATGTACAGCTTTCACAACTGGCGGGGAGTCGAGTCGATCTCGATGAATTAAAAATGCTCTCTACCGATGTACTGGTTGATGTGAAAAACCATTTCAACTCCAGCGCTGCTTTGAGCACCTTCCCACCTGCAAAGGCAGTAAGTTGGAACCGTTGGGTGAATCACTTGGAAGCTAAATACTGCAACCGGATGTGGTACGAGCAAAACCTCAGTTTAATTGCCCAGTGCCCTTAAAATAATAAAAACCCTTACTGACAGAATGGTGTCAGTAAGGGGGTTGTATTCTTCACTTTCAACTACTTAAAGGAACGATATAATGTCAAAGAATGCAATCAACTGGTTTGAAATCCCTGTTTCTGACATGGCACGCGCGGTGAGTTTTTATGAACATATTATGCAGGTGTCGTTTCAGCAAGAATCTATGAATGGCATGGATATGGCGATTTTTCCGTATGAAGATAAGTCGGTTACGGGTGCACTGGTCGCTGCACCTTTCTTATCACCCTCTGAAACAGGTTCTGTTGTTTATCTTAATGCTGAAGGCATGCTAGATGACGTTTTAGCACGTGCTGCTGAAAAAGAAGCTGCTATTCCACTGCCTAAGATGGATATTGGAGAGAATGGGTTTATTGCCCATATTATGGATAGCGAAGGGAATCGAATTGGGCTTCACTCGATGAGTTAAAATTAGCCTGTTGGTAGGGAACCAAAGTATGTGCAATCAAATTACACCATTATGAGACGTGCAGATCGGCTGTTCCAAATCATTCAAATCCTCCGTACTCGACAGTGGGTGACAGCCGCCAAGATTGCGGAGGATTTGCAGGTTTCAGTGCGTACGGTGTATCGCGATGTTCAAGATTTATCGCTCTCTGGAACACCGATACAATCAGAAACAGGGCGGGGATATAAGCTCGACAAGTCTTACAACTTACCCCCAATGACATTCACTGAAGCTGAGCTAGAGTCTCTCATTTTAGGCGCACGCATGGTACAAGCGTGGTCAGACGAACAACTTGCTAGTAACGCGACCAGTGCCCTACAACGCATTGAATCCATCGTACCCAAGCAGCTTAAAGATGCCTTCGAGTCCACTAGCCTAAACGTACCAACGTACCACGACCTTTCCGCTGTGGCAGCAACATTGCCAGAACTACGTGACGCTATAAAATCAAAAAGCAAAATACACATTGATTATCAACGTGAAGACACAACCCCATCGACCAGAATACTCTGGCCTTTAGGGCTGTTTTTTTGGGGAAGTGTATGGACATTGGTTGCATGGTGCGAGCTTAGAAATAACCACCGACAATTTCGAGTTGACCGAATCCAAACCTTAGAAAAGCTCAGTGAAACATTTTCAGAAACCACAGGACAATTACTGGAAACCTACCTAATATCCGCAACCCATGAGCCCCCAAGAAACAAACAATAAGAAGAGCCACACCATTTATCTAAGTTAAATCGCAAAGTCATAATAAGCAATGCAAAGGGAATTGGCTGCAACGAATCATTTCAAGCGAAGCTTGAGTGAGTGCAGTCAATACCCTTTGCACTGCGACACCTCAATTACCTAATCCACCCCCTAGAAATCGCCGACCGAGACACCATAATCAGTATCACACCCAAAACAATGGCGATCGCAGGCATAACAATCGCAGGCTTGCCTAGCACAGCTATCGAATCAGATACGAACCAGAGATAAGACGTCTGCGCCAACACCCCAATCATAGAAACGCAAAATAAGATAAACGCCCATTTTTTCTTGGATAGCAAAGCCAATGCCCCCATCAGGCCGCCGAATATTTCTAGCGCATAAACACCATTCACCCAAATTGGCATTTTTTGGTACAAGTCGTAAAGTTTTGGCATACTGTTAGCAAGCTCATCAGGCATGAAGACACGGTTGTAAAGCATCATCGAATCCATCAAAAAATATAACAATGCCAGTATGCCGATCGCCCAGAACCATAATGGCAGCTTTGTTGTTGCGTTCATTGCATTCTCCAAATTCGCTTAATTGTTATCGCTCAGCAAACCACTTAGCAATCTGCGCGCGTTCTCGATCAGTGATCTTACTGAGATTGGCTAGCGGCATGTATTTAGACGCGATCGTACTCGCAACGATTGCCGCGTGTTGTTCTAACTGCTCAGGTGTTTCTAATAAAATACCTTTCGGTGGTGCGTAGAAGCCCGGATAATTTGGCTTTGCGGCATGACACATGACACAGCGTGTTTGAATAATGGCGAGTGCATCGGCATCGCTCACATTAGTAATAGGGGCTTCTCCAGCTCCAACTGCGGGCGGCTTGTACATATTTGGAGATAGCGCAAGGATCACTGTTGCAAGCAATAACACACCAATCGCAGGATACGCCCATACCTTTTTGCCTTGGTGCTTTAGCACAAAGAATTGACGAATAAATACACCAGCCATCATCATGACGGCCAGTACTAACCAGCCTTTTTCGTGACTAAATGTCATGGGGTAGTGACTGCTGATCATGATAAATAAAACAGGCAGTGTGAAATACGTGTTATGCACCGAGCGCTGTTTCCCAACAATGCCTGGGCGACCGTCAACAGGCTCGCCGGCCCGAATCTGCGCCACCATTTTTCGCTGTCCGGGAATAATTCGCACCGCGACATTGGCGACCATCATCGTGCCCATTATTGCGCCAACATGTATGAAAGCCGCACGCCCACTGAAAATTTGAAACAGGGCATAGTCGCAGACTAAAATAAGCACAAATACCGCAGCCGCAAGTATTTTGTCTTTGCCTTCAAGGAAACGACACAGTTGGTCGTAGATAATCCATGAAAATGCAATAAAACCAATACTGATAGTAATCGCTTGAGTAGAGGTTAACTCCATCACATTAGCGTCAATCAGGTATGCTTTTGCACCGACCCAATAAATGATGAACATCAGGCCCATGCCAGACAGCCAAGTGCTGTAGGCTTCCCAAATCGACCAATGCAGGTTTTCACTCAACGGCTCATCTTTAGGGCCTGTCAGAAACTTTTGACTATGGTAGAAGCCTCCGCCGTGAACAGCCCATAACTCCCCATGCACTCCTCGTGCCTTATCTCTCTCTTTTTTAGAAGGCCGAATGGAATTATCCAGCATCACAAAATAAAATGACGCACCAATCCAAGCAATACCCGCAATCACGTGAAACCAACGCATTAGCAAGTTGGCCCAATCCCACAAATAGGCTTCCATAAATATACCCCTAACAGTCAAGCGACTAATGTAGTGTATTTACCACTGCCACACAACTCAGCATAATGCACCCATAAAATTTGAGAACATCACAATGAGTGATCAACAATCGCCACTAATACGGTGTGTCCCTATACTGTTTGTATTGCTTTGGAGTACAGGCTTCTTATCCGCTAAATACGCATTACCTTTTATCGAGCCGTTTTACTTACTGTTTATACGCTTTACACTGACTGTGGGTGTGTTCTTCGTACTATGTCATTTGTTTAAAGCCAAATGGCCGCCACTCAAACTGACTGGACACCAAATGGTTGCCGGCTTGCTGATACATGGTGCCTACTTGGGTGGTGTTTTCGCTGCCATAAAATTAGGCATGCCCGCTGGGATTGCTGCCATTATCGTTGGCATACAACCCATATTAACCGCCCTGCTAAGCTGGCAGTTTATGAATGAGCAACTACGCTCCTTACAATGGCTGGGCTTAGGATTAGGGTTTGCTGGCATCGTTACTGTCATTCTCACCACGAAGGGCAGCGGAGAGAGTGCATTGAGCCTACCCTCTCTCTTACTTGCTTGTGTGTCACTGTTGGGTATTTCACTGGGTACCTTGTACCAAAAACGCTTTGGTGTGGGTGTTGATCTACTAGCAGGCTCTTTCTGGCAGTATGTTAGTACTGCTGTATTGATGGCCATCTTAGCTTGGTGCTTTGAAGCACGTGAGGTTGTGTGGAATGCACAATTAATACTGACGCTGACTTGGTTGGTTTTTGGTCTATCCGTAACAGCCGTGCTACTCCTGCTGTATATGATTCGTGAAGGCGAGGCTGCAAAGGTGGCTAGCTACTTTTATCTCGTACCAGTGGTCGTTAGCATCGAAACTTGGTACTTATTTAATGAGTCATTATCCGCGCTGGCAGTGGCCGCTATTGCGTTAACAGTATTGGGGGTTTATTTGGTGACCAAGAAACAAACAAATTGATTCTGTTTATGGTTTTTCAATAAAATTTATATATGTTCATTTTTTGTTCATCTTAACTGGGTTATAACATAACCATTCCTTCTTGCAATAATAAAAAGTTATCTTAATCTTAGTGAAGATGGATAAACCACAAGACCAAGACAGGCTCCCCTACAAAGAGCCTGTCTTTTTTATTGCAGCAAACGCTTTTAATTTTTATTGACCCGCTCGCGCCAAATAATCATAAACCCACCCACGACAATCAGCAGTACACCCGGCATTAACCGATCAAACGGTGCTTCCCCAAAAAACATCCAGCCCAGTACAAACGCTGAAGGAATTCCTAAATACTCAAACGGTGTTAGATTACTAGGATCGGTCATACGATACGCGGTTATCCAGAGAAAAACGGCTAAACCTCCCGCAAAACCCATACAGGCCAGTAGTATCCAATCATCGGTTGATTGCACGGTCACATAACTATCTGATGAAAAAGCAATAATCGCCGTTCCAAATAGTGCACTGATAGTTGCATAAAGGTTAATAACCGGAGTGGGAATACTGTCATCAAACAAACGCGCAGTCACACTATTAGAGGCGTACCCTGCTGCGGCAATAAGTGGTAACACAGCATACCAAGTGAAAATTTCACTGCCGGGCTGCATCACTAAAATGATCCCAACGAAGCTAATCAACACCGCCACCCAGCGCCAAATACCAACCGTCATTTTTAAAATCACAACGGACAAAGCCGTCGTTATCAGTGGTCCTGCAAAGGCAATCGATGTCGCCGTCGCAAACTCCATGTGTTGGAGACTCAGATAGAAACAACCCTGCGCCATGACGATAAACAGGCCACGTATCAAGCCAAGTTTCCACTGTTTCAGCCCGAATGAACGGCCTTGCTTATGCCATGAAACGCTGGTGTACAGCGCGATAATGCTGGGAATAAGCGCGAACAAGTTGCGAAACATCGCCATCTGATAAACAGGGTAGCGTTCCCCCAGCATTTTGATCATCACGCCCATGATATCGAATAGCATGAGCGCCGTGAGCAGTATAAAAATGCCTTTATAAAGTGGTGGCAGCGCCCCAAGCTTCACTTAGGAAGTGGGCTGGAATGGCTTGCCAATGCTAGCGGGCGAGTTCAACTTAATCTTGTTTTGATCGCGTGAAATCAGCACCAACACCACAATCGTCGCCAAATAAGGTAGCATTGACATGATCTGCGAAGGCACACCAATTCC
>JBMZDT010000033.1:0-10665 GCA_049614505.1 Leucothrix sp. | reverse complement strand
TGCAGTCAATCAAACAAGAATCCCTCACCGTCACTGAGGCAAATCAGGCGCTAAATGTTGAATTAGAGCCTGCACTGTGGGCTTTTATTGTCAAAATGATAAATTACCCTGAGTTAGTGTTTGATGCACAAAGCAATATCATTACCTTTGAAGGGTTCATACCGTTTAAAGAGCTAGCGAAAGAGTGGATTATAGGTATCAATAACAACACTTATGATGTGCAAAAGTGTCAAGGGTGCGGGGCTTTTTTTGATATCAATACAGCCGATGGTATTTATGGAAAACCTGATGATTTTGAGGCGTTTATTTGCATACCCTGTGCCGACACAATGACGGCACGAGCATATTATCTGCGTTATATCGAGCAATGAGTGATGTTTAAAAAGGCTCGATAAATCTGTCCTTACTGCGTTTAACGGCAGTTTGGTGCTGTTCTGGCACCTTTAGTTTTCAAGTACTCTATTACGCCGCGGCTACCTCCCTTTTGTGCTTCATTTAATGGAAGGCACGACGACTTTCTGCCACTTAAATTAGGGTTGGCACCTGATTTGATAAGCAGTGTTATCATCGACATATTGCGATTTTTAACAGCATACAGTAGTGGGGTTGCATCACGCTTTAAGTTGGCATTGCCCCCAGCTTTTAGCATCATTTGTACGGCGGTGTAGTCATTTTTTTGTGCAGCTAATAACAAGGGGAACGCTGCATCACCGTTAGCTTTTCCACCATAATTAGGGTCAAAACCCTTTTTCAATAGCGCAGCGAGCATACGGTAATTAACGCGTTTATCTTCAATCATTTTGGACAATGCACTACCACCGTTGTGGGTTGTTGCTCTGGGGTTTGCATTTTGGCTTAACAAGTAAACTGCGGTTTTTTCAGCTTGTAAATCAACCGCATGGTAAAGAATCGTACCGTTTTTAGCACCTTGGTTATGCTTAATATTGACACCACTTTTGTGCATAATATTAACTGCGGTGGCGTCGTCTTTTTTAGCAGCGGTCAGCATTTGTGAAAACAGGCGGTCCCATACACGTGGAATATCAGGCAAGGTTTGCCAATTAATTTTACCTGTGTCTGCACCACAGCTAGACAACGCATTTCGACGTGCATCGCTTTCTTTTATTGCATTTGCCTTACTAGCACCCAGACACCATGCCTTATGCCCAATGTAAGAAGGTGACCACTTTGGCCCTTTTTCTGCACAGCTTTGAGCAATATTAGAGACCTGCTGTTTAACCGCTGTTCTAGCATAATCGTTACAAAAGCGGCCATCAGCAGCGTAAAGACCTGCATTGAGTGACAGTAAAGCGAGCGTGGTGAGCAGTTGACGTTTCATAAATGTTGTCCTTGTTGCGTTTCCTTTAAGAGCGGTACCAAATAAAAATACTTATGACGCATTATTGAGTGCTTTTTGTACTTTTAGGTAATGACTGTTTTTGGTGCATGATAGTTCCCCGCTTTAAATAGCACCAAATGCTTGGCTTCAATGTTTCAGTAAAGTCCCTCATCTACTGAGGCTGAGCCTTGGTCAATGGTAATCTTTTCCATCGAATAGCCGCCTGTAAACAGGTCATTAATAATTTTTTGTAAAATAAATGAGCTGCTTATGGCTTAATCAGCGCTTAAGAGGTCATAGATTGTACAAATCTATATACACCATCTACTCAATCTAAAATGTGTCTCAGGAGTACATAATGAACAACTCAATCAAAACTTTTTTAATGGCGGCAAGCTTAATGTTTGCTGTTAATGCTGCTGCAACAGCAGATACTGTAAAGATTTTTGTAAAATCCTCCACTGTAACTTCAAAACCTTCTACAGCCGCAAAGAAACACCTGAAAAGCCAATCTCGCAAACTTGCCGTTAAGCGTGCGATAGCTGGTCAACGTTTAAAACGCGCACAAAGAGCCGCTCGAGCTAAACGTGCAACTAGAGCAGACAGAGTAGCTCGACTAAAAGCTGCGAAGCTGAGAGCGCAAAGAATTGCCAAGCACAAGAAAGTTATTAAAAAGAAGACGGTTGTTAAGCATAAAAAAGTATACCGTCCTAAAGCAGTTAGCAAAAAAATTGTTAAGATAAAAAAAACACGCCCAGCAAAAGCGATCACAAAAAGAGTGGTGAAAGTGAAGAAGCCATTAAAGCGTAAAGTAGTGACTAAGCAGGTAGTTAGGGCAAAAAAAGCGCCCGCTAAGCCTGTTAGGATTTTAAAAGTACCGAATCGCTCATAATTGTTACTGAGCAACTAATGCCCCATTGAGCTAATCATGGGGCATTTTTTAATATTAAGTAAACACTATTTTCTAGAAAGCTTTTTCTTAATTGATAATCCAATATTAATTAACTATTTAATAAATTAATACTTTGTTCTTAATTATTAATTATCCTTGCAGTCCCCAATCTTTTTTGTCAATCTCGGCAAGTTTTATCAATGACTAGCACTGCTAAGTCATTGCTATTAAAAGATTTATTATTAGCCTACGATATTCTTAATGATCGGACACTACAAGGAAATTATCGATTATGACGTCTGTAAATGACCTGAAATCACAACGCCAGCATTCTTTAGACAAAACCCGCAACGGACCGCCAAGCCGTACCATAAACCCATTTTTTGGTGTTGGCCCCATTACAGACATGACGGCTAATGAGGTGGATGCACGCCAACTGCGCTTTGAGTTTGATAATTGGGTAGAAGCTAATTATCCAAAACTGGATGACAAGGGTAATAAGGTCGGTAACTTTACAGTCGCTGAGTTTGGTCGTGGCATGCACCGTGGCTACCCAGCGGATAAGGTGCTGGTTGACATGATGCATGAGATCCACCGTTATTTTGGTTTCCCAAAGAAAAATAAAATTGCAGTAGGTCTAGGGGGTGGTCACAGCGGTTTCACGGTGTGTGCACAGCACCTGATGAATGCTAACAGTGATCAGCAAGTGTATGTAGACACGCCGCGCCCTGAAACTGAAGCGGCTCAGGCAGGCGGCTTTTTCCGTCAGTCGTGGGGTGCGCAGCTGATTGAAATGCACCGTTACGCAAAAGCAGGGGATGAGAGCCGCATTCACTTTAGCGATAATGAAGGCCATGTGGCGACCGCTGATGATTTAGAGCGCATGGGCATTTCGCTGTTTTTTGGTGTGGGTCATGAAACAACGGGTGCCACAACCTACACCGAAGAGGACATGAAAAACCTGTTGGAATGGATTGATCGTGACCCTGAAAATCGCCATGCAGTGGTTGATAGTACCTCCATGCTAGGTGCCATGCCGTGGTCAGATGACACTGTCGCACAGGTATTGGATAAGTGCTGCATGTTTACACCGTTCCAGAAAGCGATTGGTGGAATCTCTGGTTACTTCATTGCCTCATTGACACCTCAGGCGTTGGCGTTAATTGATAACAATATGAAGGACCCATCATGGGCGATTCCGCGTCAGTTGAAGATTGCTGTTCCAACGGATGCAAAACGCCCGCTTAGCAGCGATGTCACAACGTCACTGGGTCCAATCTATGACCCTGAAACGAATGCCATGCAAGGGGGAATCATTAATACCTTCAGCACATTGGCATTTGCTGAAACTACCTTTGGCTTGCTTCGGGTTGAGCGGATGTTAGGTGGCGTGAAAGAGGTAAATCGCCGTTCAGCAGAAAATCGTCAAACCATCAATGAGTGGGTCGAGGCGAACGATACTTTTGAGCTAGGTGTGGCGGATAGCGCAAGTCGTGGTGCGGCGGTTACCTTGCTTAAAGTGAATGATCCAGATATCACTGATCCTGAGCTGCATGCCGCTATTATTGCTAAATCAAAGCAAATGTTGGGCTATGAGGGCTTAACGCATCCTAACGGTGACTACGAAGCAGGCTTAGATGTTGCACGGTATGTGAACGCATTCCCAGGAACGCCTGGTGATTACCGTGCATGGATTGGTGGTGTACGTCCACAAATGGACATTACCGCGCTACTGGATAATCTGGAATATGCGTATCACCGCGCTAAGGTTGTTGCGTTGGAAGAGTTAATGGCTGCCGAAGGTGAGGTGATTGCAGCAAGCAGTCACAACAACGATGGCCCTCAACGCCAAGACGATGCGGATCGTGCCTATAAAGTACTGGTCGCTGATTTAGTGGGTTTGAAATTTGACGCAAATGGCAATCCAGATCACAGCGCAGTGCAAGCTCATATCGAGTCTAAAGGTGGTGTGTTCCATAACGGTGCAATGAGCAGTGATAGCGACTTAGCAACGGGTAAGATTCATTTCTTCTACGAGCCAAATTTAAGCCGTGAAGATGAGTTGTTAGCGCAAACGGATAAAGCGCAATATGATGCAACAATCGTAGCGGCGACTTTCCTACCGGCAGCATCTGTATTCAACGAGGGTGGTGTTCGCATTGGTGCGGGTACGGGTAATATGGGCAGTGCCAGCTGGGGTGGCGGTAACGGTGATGGTGGTGTAGCGCCACTAATGAATACGCCAAGCTTCAATTCACGTGCAACCGCGCAAATGGCGATGAAAGCTTTACTGAAAGTAATGCCGGACCTCCCTGTGCAAGCCATGCACGACAAAGTTGTTGAGGGGGTATTTGATACAGGTAAAAACCTTTGTGAATACCCAACGGAGAAACTGGAAGGTAAGCGCATGGCCGTTATCGGTTATGGCAACATCGGCCGTGAAGTAGCCAAACTGGCTCAGGCATTTGGCATGTCAGTTAGTGTTTATGCGCGACCTGCTCATCAAGAATGGATTGAATCGGAAGGGTTTATCTACGCAGCAACGCCTGTTGATGCCGCAACAGGTGCTGATGTCATCAGCCCACATACTGGTTTGGGTGCGCTCAATGACGGTGTGTTTGCGAATGCTAACTTAGTCAATGGTGAAGTGCTTAACGCCCTAAACGACGGTGCGGTAGTCGTGAACTATGATCGTGGTGAAGTAATTGAGCCTGAAGGTCTCGATGCGGCACTGAGCAGTGGTAAGGTGCGCTATGCGTGCATTGATGCGGATTTGTTTGTTGATCCTGAAAATGGCGATTTATCAGGCCCAATGGTGCCGTACTTGAGCATTCAGAAAAAACATGCTGACAAGATGGAGCTGTTGCCACATGCCGCCGCTGATACTGAGCACGTCTCACGGGTAGAGGGTGCGAAGCAGGCTGTTGACCAAATCTTTAACTGCATTCAATACAAGACCGTGGTTAACCTAAAAGGTGATTTACCAGAGGGTTATACATCAGGTGGTGCAAGAACAGTCAATGGCGTCGGTAAAGTCACTTGCCAAGATGTGGCTAATATTGCTGAGTGTGCTGATACCATCGCTCACATGCGTTCAATGGCTGAAGATATGGCTGCGTTCTGGGGGGCGGTAGAGGCAACAAAAGATCCGACGCGTCGCCAAGAGTTGTTAGCGCAGTATGCTTCAGAGATGGTTAAAAACAGCAACTGCTACGCAAGAGAGATGGAGAAGTTTGGCGCTAAAGGCCCATTCTCTGCCTAAAAGCTAAGGAGCCTGCCTAAGGTAGGTGGGCTCCAATGCCAAATGCTAGTTGATTTTTGCTAATTCCTGTTTCACTGCGGCTGTAATCTCATCAATTTCCCCAACGCCTTCAACAGACAGTAAAATACCTTTGTCTTTAAAGTAGTCAATTAGGGGCGCTGTTTCATTCTCGTAAGTCTTCAGGCGTTTACCAATCACCTCTTCGTTATCATCAGCACGGTGGAATAGCTCGTTCTGGCAGCTATCACAGGTATTTTCAACTTTTGGTGGCGATGTGAAACGATTAAAGACGGCGCCACAGTTTTTGCAAGACAAACGCCCTGTCAAACGCTGCATCAATACTTCAAAATCAACATTAATTAATAATGCGCCTTGTAGCGGTTGATCTGTTTCAGCCAATAGGGCATCAAGCGATGCTGCCTGGGATAAGTTTCTTGGGAAGCCATCCAGAATAAAACCTTTTTGTGCGTCATCTTCCTGTAGGCGCTCTTTAATCATGCCGAGCACGATATCGTCAGAGACTAATTGACCAGCATCCATTGCTGACTTGGCTTGTTTGCCAAGTTCACTGCCTGCGCTCACGGCGGCACGCAATAAATCGCCAGTAGAAACCTGAGGTATTCCATACTCAGTAATTAGTTTTTGGGCCTGAGTGCCCTTGCCTGAACCAGGGGCACCTAGCAGCACGATACGCATAAAAAACTCCGAAAGATGATTTAAAATAATTTAGTTGTACGGTATTTCTCAATAGTCTACAAGCGAGTAAATTTTAGCTATAGGATAATATTTCCTACTAGCAGGATAAATATTTAAAAATTAATGCTTTAGCGACTACTGTTATACTCATTATTGAGTACTTCAATGAATTTTTGGGCGGGGGCTGACAGGGTCTTACCAGCCCTTGAAACGATCCCGTATTTTCGTGGCGGGAAGAATTCATCCAAGCTCACGATGTGAAAATTTTCTCTATCGGCTTCGGTGATACAGATGTCAGTAACAATGGAAATTCCCATGCCTAAACTGACATATTTTTTCACCACTTCCCAACCACCCGCTTCCAATACGACTTTATAACTCGTGCCATTGAGTGCAAACACCATTTTTACCAAACGCCAACTACTAAACTGAGAAGGGGGCAAGATCATTCCATATTGACCAATATCAGCAAGTGCGATTTTCGGCAGTTTTGACAGTGGGTGATCCTTAGGCATGATCAAAACGGAGGGGTAAGAAACAAAGGGCTCGTACGTTAAGTTTTCTGGCACATCCAGCATTGAGCTAACTGCGAAGTCGACTTCGTCAGAGAGCAACATGTCACGGCCATCACGACCAGTGACATTGGCAAGCTTTAAACGAATGCCAGGGTGTTCGCCAATGAATTGTTTAACGGGTTTGGGTAGCGTATAGAGAATCGTTGATTCTTCTGCGGCAATCGTTAATTCGCCACTCGTTAAGTTGCCGTAGTGTGCGGTAAAACTTTCTTTTATATGGTCGATACCTTGTACTAACGGGCTCACCAAGTTGTAGAGAATTTCACCTTCAGTGGTTAATTTAAGGCGTGGCCCGCGGCGTTCAAACAACTTAACCTGTAACTCTTCCTCCAATGTCTTAATTTGCAATGAGATAGTTGGTTGGCTGGCATAGAGAATTTCAGATGCTTTGCTCATACTACCTTCTTGCCGAGTAATGCAAAAAGCGCGCAATTCTTTTAATAGATTACAAGTAGTAAGGTGCTTCATAGGTTGACTCGATTGCCGCTGTTCGGAAAAAAATTAAGTGATGCCTAACGTTAAATTTGAAAAGGTCTATATTGTGCGGGATTAGTATTAAAAAAACCAATGATAAATTGGTATTCCCTCTATCTCAATAAATACTATTGGTAAATTTGAATGTAAATTATGGTGTGATAGCGTATTATCTGCACCTCAATCTGTGCCGTTAGCGTATTGCTTAATAGGTATAACAAAATTTAGCTAATGAGGTGATCCGCTTGTCACAACAGGCTCAGATCAAAATGCCAATTAACGCATCCACCGCACAAGATTCAGCACTGCAAACGTTGTATCAAACAGCCATTCTTAAGGGTGACCTGTTAGCAGACGAACATCAGGCAATGCTCATTGATGCGTTAGCCCCCATCTATGATGAGCTAACAACACGTTCCCACCTCAGCACCCGTCAAGAAAAGAAAAGTTCTTTCTTTAGTCGTTTTTTATCGCTAGTTAGCCAAGATGAAGCTGAGAAGCCAGCACTGATTAGAGGGCTTTACATTTGGGGGGGCGTTGGGCGAGGCAAAACGTTTATTGTTGACTTCTTTTATCAACACCTTCCGATTGAAAAAAAACAGCGCACCCACTTTCATTCCTTTATGAAATCGGTGCATGACCAGATTAGGGCGCTTGGTAATATTGAAGATCCGCTAAGAACAGTGGCGAAGAATATTGCGACAAAAACACGCGTGCTGTGCCTAGACGAAATGCACGTCAACGATATTACAGATGCCATGTTATTAGGTGGGTTATTTAAGTACTTATTTGAGGATGGTGTAACCTTAATAACAACATCAAACATCGAACCGGCTGGATTGTATAAGGACGGTTTGCAGCGTAAACGTTTTTTACCTGCGATTGCCTTGTTAGAGCAGCATACGCGCATTATTAATTCAGATGGTGACATGGATTACCGGATGCGTGCCCTTGAAACGGCCAACGTTTACCAGATTGGCACAGGTGAAGCTGTACATAATGCGCTGCAGCAGTATTTCAGCGACATGATTGGAAAAGATGCTGAGATTGTTTATGACCCAGTGAAAATCAATGGTCGCGATATTCCAGTCAAGCAGCGTTGTAAAGCGATTGCATGGTTTGGTTTTGAGGAGCTGTGCGTGAATGCTCGTTCGACGTTGGATTACATTGAGCTGGCTACCCAGTTTAGTACCATTTTAATTTCAGACATTCCTGTGATGTCCTCCATGCAAGATGATGCCGCGAGGCGTTTTGTGAATTTGATCGATGAGTTTTATGACCGAGGTGTAAACGTAGTGGTTTCAGCACACGCTGCACCAGACGCGCTCTATACTGGCAAACGCTTAGCCTTTGAGTTCCAACGCACAGTGAGTCGTTTAATGGAAATGCGTTCAAAAGAATACCTGTTTAGCAAACATGAACTGCATTGACGCATCGCGTGATGATGAAGATTAATAGAGACCCTGTTTATGAGTAAAGAAACACTAGAAAAAGAAACGAATCAAACGACCTTAGGCATTCAGCCTGCAGCACAGAAAAAAGCATTAGATTCAAATAAGGATGCCCCAGTTTCTGAGAAAACTGAGATTGGTGGACGAAAAGGCCCAGAACCGACTCGCTATGGCGATTGGGAAAAGAATGGCCGTTGTATAGATTTTTAACATAGGTATCACACATGTCTAAGAACGATAATCGGCCTCTATCGCCGCATTTGGAGATTTACGATCTCCCAATGACTGCAAAGCTGTCAGTGCTACACCGTGGCACGGGGGCTGCGCTAACGGTGGGGCTCATCCTATTAGTGATTGCACTGGCTGCCGCCGCAGGTGGTGAAAGTAGCTGGAACTCAATGCAAGCGCACCTTTCGAGTTGGTACGGGTATTTTGTATTGTTTGGCCTTACTGCAACACTGTATTACCACTTTTGTAATGGTATTCGTCACCTGCTGTGGGATATGGGTAAGGGTTTAGAAAAAGTGGATCAGAAGCAATGGGGCACGATTGTGCTTGCTGCGACAGGTGTGTTGACTTGTCTAACGTGGGTCATAGCGCTGCTATAAGGGGAACAGAATGAGCAATTTAAGAAGTCCACTATCAATCGCAAAAGGGCATGGTTCAGCGGGTGAGGGCACACATCATTTTTGGGTACAGCGTGTCAGTGCGGTGGCGTTGGTGCCTCTGATTCTATGGTTTTGCTTTAGCTTAGCAATGATGCCTACGGCGACCTACGCAACAGTTGTTGACTGGATGCAATCTCCCTTTAATTCAGTGATGTTAATACTTTGCATCTTCGCATCGTTTTATCATTTGGCACTGGGCCTTCAAGTAATCATTGAAGACTATGTATCAAATACTAATATTCGTATGTTTAGCATTTTGATTATGAAGCTGTTGAGCTTTTTCTTCGCAGCGCTAGGCATCTTTTCTGTTATAAAAATTGCAGTCGGAGGTTAATTCGATGCAAGCAGGCGATACAGTAGGCAACTACAAAATTATAGACCATCACTACGACGTCGTAATCGTTGGGGCAGGTGGCGCAGGGCTTCGTGCAACCTTAGGCATGGCAACCGCAGGTCTGAGCACCGCGTGTATTACTAAAGTATTTCCAACACGTAGTCACACGGTTGCCGCACAAGGTGGCATGTCAGCGGCTCTAGGCAATATGGGTCCGGATAACTGGAAATGGCACATGTATGACACCGTTAAAGGGTCAGACTGGCTAGGTGATCAAGACGCCATCGAGTACATGTGTCGTGAAGCAATTCCCGCAGTCATTGAGCTAGAGCATTACGGTGTGCCATTCTCAAGAACGGAAGAAGGCAAGATTTACCAACGCCCATTTGGTGGAATGACGACTAACTTCGGTGAAGGTGTCGCGCAGCGTACCTGTGCAGCGGCTGATAGAACAGGACACGCGATTCTACATGCGCTGTATCAGCAATCATTAAAGCATAAAGCAGAGTTCTATATCGAGTACTTCGCGACTGACTTGATTATGGAAGATGGCGAGTGCCGAGGTGTGATTGCTTGGGACTTAGCGACGGGTGAAATTCACCGTTTCCGTGCGCACCAAGTGGTATTGGCCACCGGTGGTGCAGGGCGGACTTACCAGTCTGCAACATCGGCTCATATCTGTACCGGTGATGGTAGCGCGATGGTGCTACGTGCAGGTTTACCACTACAGGACATGGAATTTATCCAGTTCCACCCAACGGGTATTTACGGTGCGGGTGTACTGATCACTGAAGGTGTTCGTGGTGAAGGTGGTTACCTAACCAACTCTGAAGGCGAGCGCTTTATGGAGCGTTACGCGCCCAATGCCAAAGACTTGGCATCGCGTGATGTGGTCTCACGTTCTATGACGATTGAAATTAATGAAGGTCGCGGTGTCGGCCCAAATAAAGATCATATCTTCCTGAACTTGCAGC